>DATIFK010000015.1:0-8445 GCA_035455265.1 Anaerolineales bacterium | reverse complement strand
CGACGACCTCGACTGGGTGGTGCGCGAGCTGGGCGTTGTCCTCGTCTCCGAGGAGGAGGCCGCCCGCCTCACCGGCGTGCACCGCCTGGAGATGAAGGATTTCGACTACCTCGCCCTCCAGCGCGCCTTCGAACTCTTCGGTGTGACACTCCGGCCGTCGGCCGTGGCGGTCGCCGTCTTCGATCACGGCGCGGCCCCGCCGGACGTCTCCGACCGCACCTTCCGCTTCGACTATCTCGAACAACGGCTGCGCCAGACGGGCCGATTGACCGCCTTCGCCTACCGCGCCGCCGAGATCCCGCCCTTCCTGACGCGCTTGCGCGCCGTCGCCGCCTCCGGCGCCGGATGGCCCGCGCCCCTGGTCGTCATGGACACGGCCCCGGCTGCCATTCTTGGCGCGGGCCTCGACCCGGTCGTGGCCTCGCGGCCGCGGCGGATGATGGTCAACGTCGGCAACTTCCATGCCCTGGCCTTCCGCCTCGGGCCGGACTCGGTCGAGGCGGTCTTCGAGCATCACACCGGCGAATTGACCTCCGAGCGACTCGAGGCCTACCTGGTGAGTCTGGCGGATGGGACGATCACTCGCGACGAGGTGTTCGCGGACATGGGCCACGGCGCCCTGGTCTTCGACCCGACGCCGCTGTCCCTCGACGAAGGTCCCTTCGGCATCGCCGTCACCGGGCCACGCCGCGACAAGCTCGCCCGTTCGCGCCTGCGGCCGTACTTCGCCGTGCCGGCCGGCGACATGATGTCGGCGGGATGTTTTGGGCTGCTGTTGGCGACGGCCGACCTGATCCCCGAGACCCGCGAAGCGATCCGGGCCGCGGTCGAGGGTCGCGCTGCTGCGAATGCGCCGTGGGACGTGGACGCTTGACTCCCCGTCTTCGGCTGTATACTCTCCGCCGCTCAACCGGAGTCTTCCGAGGTTGAAATGGCTCGACGATCCACCATTCGCCTGGCCCTTGCCTTCATCGTCCTGAACGCTGCGATTCTGGCCTGCGCCTATGCGGCCAACCCAACCATCGACGTGGGAGCGGTCGTCTCCCAGACCCTAGCCGCGGCCGGAACGCAAGCGGCCGCCATGGTCCAACCGGGACAGCCGACGGCCGCGCCGGCGGTGGTCACACCTGAGGTCGTAACTCCGGAGGCCTCGCCCACCGCGCCGATCGTCCATGTCATCACCCCGGGCTCGCCGGGCCTGGCGGCGCGCTTCATCACCGACCGCTCGTCCAGCGCGCTGGCGGGCGAGAACCGCACCATCGCCGACGATTTCAACAACGGCTTCCTCGAGCGCCCGCTCACGCTGCCGGGGATGGAATACCAGCCCTACCTCGATCTGACACGCGGCGAAATCAGCGCCGGCGGCGGCTGGATCTATATCGTGCTCTTCCTGGAAGGCGCCCCTTCCGCCGGCCAGCCGGCGACCTACGGAGCCGAGCTCGATCTAGACCTCGACGGGCGCGGCGATTGGTGGATCGCCGGCTCCGCTCCCCAGAGCACGACCTGGACGACCGACGGGGTGCGCGCCCTGCGCGACACGAACCACGACGTAGGCGGGCCGACGCCCATGAAGTCCGACGGGCCGCCCCCGACGGGCGACGGCTACGAAACCCTCGTGTTCGACTCCGGCCGTGGCGACGATCCCGATTACGCTTACATCCGGCTCTCACCGACGAATCCCAAGAACATCGAGCTGGCCATCCGACTCACCCTCATCGGCGGTGATACCGAGTTCCTGTGGGGAATCTGGGCCGATGCCTCTCCCCACCCCGAGTGGTTCGATTACAACGACCACTTCACCCTCGAGCAGGCCGGCTCGCCGTTGATCGAGAACTCGAACTACCCGCTCAAAGACCTGTCGGCCGTCGACTCGTCGTGCCGCTGGGGCTACGATTTCAACCCGATCGGCAACGAGCCCGGCATTTGCCGCATCCCGCCCACGCCGACGCCCACCCTGACGCCATCCAAGACACCAACACGGACGCCAACTTTGATCATCATCACGTAGCAGGAGATCCAAACCGGGCCCTACCGCCTCGCGGGACGCTAAGAGCGTCCCGCGAGGTTTGATGAATCCCGCAAGTTTCGGCCTCGGAGGTGAGGGATGAAACCAGCAGCGACCGACTCATCCGCCCTTGTGACCGGCGCCTCGTCCGGCCTCGGGGCCGCCTTTGCCCGGCGGCTGGCGCGAGACTTCGCTCGCCTCATCCTGGTCGCCCGCCGCCGGGAGCGGCTGGAGGCCCTCGCCGGCGACCTGCGGGCCGCCCACCCGGTCGAGGTCGAAGTCCTTGTCGCCGACCTGACCGCCCCCGAACAGCTCCGCCGCGTCGAAGCGCGCCTGGCCGCCGACGACCGATTGGGGATGCTCATCAACAATGCGGGCTTCGGCGCCTACATGCCCTTCATCCAACTCGACGCCGATCGGGCCGAGGAGCTCCTTCGCCTGCAGGCATTGGCGGTGACCCGCCTGACGCGAGCCGCGCTCCCAGGAATGATCAGCCGCGGCCGTGGGGACATCATCAACGTCGCCTCGCGCCTGGCCTTCAGCGCGGCGCTGCCGACCCCGCCGCTACCCGGACGCGCCACCTACGCCGCGACCAAGGCCTACGTCGTCACGTTCACCCGCATCCTGAACAGCGAGCTGCGAGACACCGGCGTCCGCGTGCAGGCCCTGTGCCCAGGTCTGGTGCGCACCGAGTTCCACGAGCGGATGGGCGTGGACCCGTCCCGCCTGCCGGGCGGCAGCATCATGACCCCGGAGGCGTGCGTCGAGGCCTCACTGGCCGGGTTGCAACTGGGAGAGGTCGTCTGCGTTCCGGCCCTGGACGATCCAGAACTGCTCCACCGGGTGGACGCCGCCCATCGGGAACTCCTCGAACACAGCGCTTCGGGCCAGGTGGCTGAGCGATACGAGACCTAGCGCCAGGTCTCCTTCGCCCGTCGTCGCGCTGGGGGCGATCCGCTCACCGACGGCTTCTCCGCTTCCAAGCCTTGGTTAACCTGCCTCACCTACAGTAGCCCCCCGTATCCCCTCGGGAGCCACCATGCCCAGCCGTACCGCACGTTCGGCATCTCGAAAGACCCGCTCGTTGTGGCTGACTCCCGCCCTGATTGGCGCCACCTTCGCTCTCTCCGCTGCCGGCGCAACGGTCGCCTATGCCGCCCACCTGGAGAACCGCGATTCCTTCTGCGCATCCTGCCACACCCAGCCTGAGACGAAGTTCTACGAGCAGTCCCTGGCCGCTCCGGTCGATCTGGCTACCTCCCACGCCGCCCAACAAGTGACCTGCATCCAATGCCACAGCGGGGCCGGCGTGACGGGCCGTCTTGCCGCCATGACGACCGTGGCCTTGCCCGACCTTCTCGCCTACCGTTCAGGGAAGTATCACGATCCGGCCGTCACGACCATGCCGGTCAGCGACGACCATTGTCTGAAATGCCATCGGGGGGTGGAATCCAACCGCGACTTCAACAACCACTTCCACGCGTTCCTGCCCCTGTGGCAGGCGCGCGCCGGGCGCCAGGCCGCCGGCTGCGTGGATTGCCATTCCTCCCATGGGCCGGGAGGCGATCCGCAAATGGCCTACCTGTCGCAGTCGGTTGCGGAAGCCGTCTGCCAGAGGTGCCACGCCTTCGCCGGGTCGTAGGCAGGCGAACGGCGCAATCCTGCGTTTAGCGTTCCACGATGATCTCTAGCGACTGGCTTTCGCCGATGTTCCCGGCCGCGTCCGTCACGCGCGCCTGAAGGGTGTGCCGCCCGGCGGCGCCCACCAGCCAGCGGAAAGACCACGGCGCTTCGGTGACGGTGCTGATGCGCTTCCCGTCCATGTAGAACTCGACGTGCCCGACGCCATTGGCGTCGCTGACTTCGACCTGCATCAACACCTCGGTCGTTTCGGGCCAGGTGTACACCGAGCCGGCCGCCGGCAGCACGAGATTCACCTCCGGCGCGACATTGTCGATCGTCACCGGCACGTAGGCCGCCTCGACCGCGCCGTCCTCGCGCACAACCATCAGTTGGAGCGTGTACAGCCCGTCCAGGCCCTGCGTGTCCCACGTGCCGAGCGTCGCCGCGTGGACGGGGCGATTGCCGTCTTCCCCGACCTGCACCCAGGCCCGCGGATTGAGGCCCTCGCCGTAGCGCAAACGGTAGACGTCGAAGCCGTCACCTTCCGCGCTGCCGCGAAGGACAACCCTCCCCCGAACGAGCGCAAATGGTTCGGGCGAGGTCAGCGCGACCTCCGGGCTGCCGGGGGGCGGGGCATAGGTGTCGTACTCCGTCGGCGGAGTCTCGATCCCCGCCTGGCGCGCCCACGGTTCCGCCTCGGGAGGCGGAACGAAGAAGATGCGATCCTCGATCAGGTCGGGAGGCGTGAAGAGGGTCGCCAGCTTGCCCGTCTCGCGGTTGATCTGGTAGGGCTGGTAGAAGGTATCGACATGGGTGGGTTCCGTCCCCGCCAGAAAGACCTCGCGCACGACATCCGGGCAATAAGGCGTCGGCAGGTAGCCGGAGGGGTCGCACACGTCGACAAACGAGATCCCCGCCGGCGCATCCCAACCGGCCGGAGGGAGAGCGCGCGTAGCGTACCGCAGCAATGCCTGCCAGATCGGGGCCGCGCCGTTGAGGGCATTGACGCCTTCCATCCGTTCGCCGTCCGCGTTTCCCACTCGCACCCCGACCACTCGGCTGGGCGTGAAACCAAGGGCCCAGTTGTCCGCCCCCGTCGATGTCTGGCCGACCTGTACACCGGCCGGACGACCGATGTCCAATGGGCTACCTTGACCGTAGCCGAGCCCGCGCGCGGCCTCATCCGAAAGGACGTCGTCCATAAGGTACGCCAGCGAGTCGCTCACGACCACGCGCGAACCTGTCTGCGCCGTGTACAGGATCCCGCCGTCCGGTCCAAGGACGCTCTGCACCAGATAGGGCGCCAACGTCTGCGGGCCCTCCGGCCCCAACACACCATGGAGCACACCTCGATTGGCCAGAGCGGCGTAGCCGTAGCTCATCTCCGTCAGCGACGCGGCCAGATCCCCCGACGAAAGTTCCGTCCACCCGGTTGCGTCCGACGGATCGATGGACATCAGTCCCATTTGCGCCGCCGTGCGCGTCACGTTGTCGGCGCCGGCCAGCGTCAGAACGCGCGCCGTGGCATAGGGGTAACTGTTGGCCAGGGCCAATCGCATCCGGGTGGGCCCGTGGACACTGACGGCTGCCGGGGCTCCGATGCCGGTGGGTGCGTCGATCACCATCGTCGCCGGTGTGTAGCCCTCGGCAAAGGCAGTCAGGTAGATGAACGGATCGAAGGCTGTCCCGCCGGGCCGCATCTCTTCCGACGGGCCGCTGAGGGCCAGGATCTCCCCCGTCGTCGTGTCGAGCACGACCGCCGCCGCCCGGTCAACCCCGTGGTCGACGCGCGTATCCCCCGGGCGGAGAAGCGGCAGCAGACCCGCGGCAATGCACGCCGAGCCGTCGGCCGCCGGCTCGACGGCCGCTGGATCACCAGTGGCCAGCCGAGCCAACTGAGTTCGCACCACACAATCTGTTTGGACCTGCAAATCGGTGTCGAGAGTCGTCAGGACCGTCAGCCCACCCTGCAGAGAAAGGCCCGGGCCGAGGCGACTCTTCAATTCGTCCCACGCCCGAACGACGAACCCGAGTCGGTCCAGCGCCTGCCGCGCCTCGGCGCCGCGTACCGTCACCGTTTCGCCGGCAGCCCCCTCGGCCTGGGCACGCGTCAACCAGCCCAGCCGTTGCATTGCCCTCAACACATCGACGCGGTTGGCTTCCGCGGCCGCGGGATCCTCGACGGGATTCTCATGAGGATGCGCCGGCAGGGAAGCCAACATCGCCGCCTCGGCCAGGGTCAACGCGTCGGCGTGTTTGCCGAAGTAGACCAGGGCGGCGGCGTCCACGCCGAAGGCCAACTGCCCAAAATCGGCGGAGTTGAGAAACCATTCCAGAATCTGATCCGGGGAATAGAGCCGGGCCGCTTCGCCCGCCAGCAAAGCCACACGAAAGCTGCGAGCCGCGGCCGAACGCTGCAGATCTTCCGGGGTCGTCAACGTCTGTTCGACGAGTCTCTCGGTGAGCGTTGCCGCCTGGTCGGGTGCCGGATTTCCAGTGAAGACGGCCAGCAGGGGCCCGCCGATGCCTCCCGGAGGAACCCCTCGGTCGCTGCGAAAGGTCGGGTCGAGGGCGGCGATGGTCGCGTCGGCCATCACGGTCGGCATCGCCCTGAGCGGCTGCCATCGTCGCGTCGCCGCCAGCGGGTGGATCAGTTCGAACAACAGCACACGGCCGGTCCGATCGAAGAGCCGCGCCGGCCGAAACGACTCCTGCCCGACCGGGCCGAAACGGCTCGGCAGCGCCGCCGCGCTCGGAAGATCGGCGGCGGCCTTGAGGTAGGTGTTGGCCAGGGACGTGAAGCCGGCGCCGAGGAGCAGCGTCGCCGCTGTGACGGTGATCAAACCGACGGTACGCAGCGTGCGCAGAGTCCGCGGAGCCGGTCGGTTCGCGCGGCGGCGGCGCCGGGAGCGCAGGGCCACCGAGGCGGCGGGCATGGCATGATTCTACCTGAGGCGACAAGGAGTGACTCGTCTATCTGGGCTCACAACCTACAGCTGAAGGGTCTCCAGTTTCCAGTTTCCAGTTTCCAGTTTCCAGTTTCCAGTTTCTAGTTTCTAGTTTCCAGTTTCTAGTTTCTAGTTTCTAGTTTCTAGTTTCTAGTTTCTAGAGTTGGGCCTTCCAGTGGTTTGGTCGATCGTACCCGACTGGGAACTGGCGACTGGCAATTGGAAACTCCGAGGGGCGGGCTGAGCGCGGGCTCATCTATAATCCCCGGCGAACGCGGGAGGAGGTTCATGGACAGCGCCAGCCCGAAGATGATTCTCTCCGTCGACGGCGGCGGGGTACGCGGCATTATCCCGTTGGCCTGCCTCATCCGCCTCGAGTCTCGCCTGGGCAAGAGTTGCCGGGACATCTTCAGCATGGCGGCGGGCACGTCGACCGGGGCGGTCATTGCCGCCGGCGTGGCCCTCGGGGTCAGTGCCCGCGGCATCCTGGCTCTCTATCGCGACCTGGCCAAGGAGGTCTTCCGGGGTCTGCCGTGGTGGGAGGTGCTGCTCAATGGGGGGAACCACCGCTACAAGCTCGACTTCATCGGCCGCGTCCTGACGGAGATGGGCGCGCACGTCCCACTCAACGATCTGCCGATCGACGTGCTTATCACCGCCAAGAACACCGAAACCAGTCGCACCGACTTCTTCGTGCGCGACCAGCCGGGGAACGCGGCCCGCTGGGGCCGGCTCTCCCTGCGCGATGCCGTCCTGGCGAGCGTCGCCGCGCCGACCTATTTCCCGCCGCACCAGGCCAGCTACGAAGGACGACCGTACGTCTGGGTCGACGGCGGCGTCGGCGTGGCGGGCAATCCGTGCTTCCAGGCGGCCGTCGAGGCGCTGTACTTCTCCGGCGGGGCGTACACCGCCGGGTCCGTTCGCATGCTGACGTTCGGCACGGGGCGGTCGCCGCACGCCATCGACGCGCCGCGCGCCAACATCGTTCAGTGGGGCGGCTGGGTCTTGAGCGAACTGCTGGAAGACGCCGGCGATTGGCAGACCTACATCACCCGGCGCGAGTACGGCCTCTCCGGCCGCGTCGACGTGCGCCGCTACCAGCTCGACCTGACGATGGAGGTCATGCGATTGCTCGGAGTGGAGGTCCCACCCGGCCGCGAGGTCGGCGCCATCGGGATGGATGCCGCCTGGGCGGTCGAGTTGTTGGAACAGATCGGCCGGGCTTTCGCCGATCGTATCGACTTCGACGACTCGGCAGGCCTCGATCTGGGCGCGTCGTCGTACCCGTACGCTCGACGGCTTCCCTGAGAGCAGATGTCAGTTGTCAGTTGTCACTCGTCAGTTGTCAGCGGTCTGTTGCCAGTCATCGGTTGTCCGGTCCTTGACTGATCCCTGACAACTGATCACTGACGACTGTCCTTAGGTCGGCTTGTTCGCCAGGATGTCCTCGATCCGCGCCAAGACCGCCGGCGTGAGTTTCGCCGGTACGTCGATGGCGCCCAAGTTGTCCTCCAGCTGGCCGGACTCCGTCGCGCCGGTGATGACACTCGATACCTGGGGCCACCGGAGCAGCCAACCGATCGCCAGTTGGGCCTGGCTCACGCCGAGATCGCGGGCCAGCTCCCCCAGCGCACGACTCTTCGCCAGGTTCTGCTCGGTCAACACCTCGGAAAGCCAGCTGTACTCCTTGCGCGCCAGGCGCGCCTGCTTCGGCTTGGCCTCGTTGTACTTACCCGACAGCAGCCCCGACCGCAGGGGGCTCCACGTCACCAATCCGAAGCCGAGACGATCGGCCGTCGCCACCAAGTCCGTCTCGACCACCTTGCGCACCAGCATGTTGTAGTGCGGCTGCTCGACCGCCGGCGGATA
>DATIFK010000014.1:0-7978 GCA_035455265.1 Anaerolineales bacterium | reverse complement strand
TTCGCCCCGCGAGCCGCCGGAGGCGGCGCGATACGGGGTGGAACCTAGGAGTTCACTCGGGCGATGGTCGTGGAAAGGGGGAGGCTCCTCGGCCAGGCCCTTCGACTTCGGCCGCAGAAGCGTTCTTCTGAGTCAGAGGATGAAGGGCGGCCTCCGTTCAGGGCGACAGTTGCTGTGCGAGGTTTCTTGGCCACGACTCGAACCCCGTTCGCCCCGCGAGCCGCCGGAGGCGGCGCGATACGGGGTGGAACCTAGGAGTTCACTCGGGCGATGGTCGTGGAAAGGGGGAGGCTCCTCGGCCAGGACTCGAACCCCGTTCGCCCCGCGAGCCGCCGAAGGCGGCGCGAGACGGGGTGGAACCTAGCTGTTCTCTCGGGCGATGGTCGTGGAAAGGGAGAGGCTCCTCGGCCAGGACTCGAACCTGGAACCTAGCGGTTAACAGCCGCCCGCTCTGCCGATTGAGCTACCGAGGAAGGCGCGCGGATTATACCCTGTCGCGCCGCGGGACCTCCAGCGAAAGGTTCGGGGTGATTCCCTCGAACCTCGATGCGGCGATCACCTCGTGGTTGGCGACGTCAGCTCCCCGTCAGGGGCTTGACGACACGCGACGGTATAATCCTCCGCGTGACTCAGGCCGTTCTCCCGCGGTCCGCGCCCGGCAACCTGGCTCGCTTCGGCCGGCCCGCAGCCCTGCTGGCGGCGGGCGTCGTGCTCGCGGCCTGGCTGCTGGCCACGCCGGCGGGCCTGCTGGGCAAAGCCGATGCCATCGGGTACGCCGTCTGCCACCGCATCGACGTGCGTTCGTTCCACCTTGGCGCGCGCACCCTTCCGTTGTGTGCTAGATGCACCGGGATCTACCTGGGCGCCATGCTGGCGATGGCGAGCTACCAGATCGTCGGCCGCGGCCGGGCCGGCGGGTTCCCTAAGAAGGCGGTGGTGGCGGCGTTCATCCTCTTTGCGGCCATCTTCGCCGTCGATGGCGTGAACTCGTACCTGACGCTCTTCCCGGGCCTACCGCACCTGTACGAGCCGTCCAACGTGCTGCGCCTGTCCACCGGACTGTTGGCCGGCGTGGCCATGGGGACCCTCGTGCACGCCGGACTGGCGCAGAACGCGTGGAAGGACTGGCGTCCTGAGCCGGCTCTGCGGGATCTGCGCGAGCTTGGCGTCTTGCTTGTCGGCGCGGCGGTGATCGGCGGGCTGGCGCTCTCGGGAAATCCCATGATCCTGTATCCCCTGGCACTGATCAGCGCCGGGGGCGTGCTGGTCGTCTTGGCGTCGGTGTACACCGTCATGGCCTTGCTCGTGTTCGGGCAGGAGAACCGCGCCACTTCATGGATGAACCTGGCCCTTCCGGCCGTGGTCGGCTTGACCTTCTCGATCCTCCAGATCGGAGGCATCGACCTCGTCCGCTTTGCTCTCACCGGGACCTGGTCCGGCTTTACCTTCTAGAAGGAGACCTGTATGGACGTCGTCGGAAGCATTCTGACCGCGTTTGGGCTCTCGGCTAGCGCCGGCCTGAACGCCTACATCCCCCTGTTGATCGTTGCCGTCATCGGGCGGTTCACGAACTGGATCAGCCTGACCCCGCCGTGGGACACCCTCGAAAGCTGGTGGGTCATCGGGGCGTTGGTCGTCCTGACGCTGATCGAGTTCCTGGCCGACAAGATCCCGGCCGTCAACCACGTCAACGACGCCGTGCAGACCTTCATCCGGCCGGCCGCGGGGGCGATCCTGTTCGCCGCCAGCACGCGCGTGGTCACCAACATCCACCCCATCGTGGCCCTCATCGCCGGCCTCATCGTCGCCGGAAGCGTGCACACCGTCAAAGCCGCCGCCGTGCGCCCTGCCGTGACAGCGACCACCGGCGGGACGGGCAACGTGTTCGTCTCCGTGGCGGAGGACGTCGCTGCCACCGTCCTCTCGATCCTGGCCGTGGTCGTCCCGGTCGTCATCGCTGCGATCCTCATCGTCGCCGTGACGACGTTCATCTGGTGGCTGTGGCGCCGTGCCAATGCCACCCGCGCCGCCTGAGCATCAGGCCAACGCAACGTGACATCCCCCCAGCCAACCGCCTCGCCGCCGCCGACGAGTTCGCTGGCGGTGGTCAGCCTCGTGGCCGGCATCCTCGGGTTATCCATCTTCTGGGGTCTGGGGAGCCTGGTGGCCGTGATCACCGGGACGGTGGCGCTGCGTGAGATTTCGGCGCAGCCGACACTCGTCGGCGGTTCCGGCACGGCGAAGGCCGGGCTCGTGCTGGGTTGGGTAGGGATTGGCCTGACCCTGTTGATCGTCTGTGCGCTGTGTGCGTTCTTCTTACTGCTGGTCCCGGTCTTCGGGCTGATGGGCCGATCGACCGAACCCACGGCGCGCCTGTTGGAGGTCTTGCTGGCAGTCTGACTCGCGGCGGCTGGCATGGAATCGCACGCCGCAGCGCACATCCTGTCCAAGGAGGAGATCGATGAGTAGCATGCCCGCCCCGACGCCGGAGGAAGGCAAGTCCAGGTCCTGGATTCTGATCGTCATCATCGTTGTGGTGGTTTGCTGCCTGGTCGCAGCTTGCCTCGGGATCGGCTATTACTTGTGGAGCAACGGCGATCAGCTGTTTGGGGTTTCGGCTGCGCTGAGTCGGCTGGCAGCCGCCTGACTCGGGAGGGGTGGCGCCGGAAGGGCGGGGCGGTGTCGCCCTTCCGGCGCCACCGGCCCTCCGGATTGCGGCGCAGGGGATCAGGGGCGTGGCCGGCCGGCAGGACTGAAGGGGTCGGCAGCGCGCCTCACCCTGTCCCGCAACTCCTCCACGGCACGCCCGACGGCTTGTCGTTCCGCCTCGCTCAACTCGAGCGAGGCGAATTCCTCTTCATCCAAGAGGTGGATGACTCCGTGCGCGGAAACCACCACGTCGAGCGCCAGGTCCTCGGCGTAAACCTCGCTCGCTCCCAGGTAGGCGGGGCGAGTCAGATTGCAGTACCAACCCTTCAACTCCCCGGTCTTCCCCCGACGCACAGCGAAAACGTTGTACCAGCGGTCCGCATAGAAGGTTTCCACAAAGCGGTCGCCGCGCCTCAAGGACAAGCCCGGCACGTCGGCGTCGTCGCGGTCGAAGAAGGCCTCCAGTGTCAGGCTGCTGGACGTGCGGCGCAGGAGCGTGCCCGGGTACGTCCAGACCTCTCGCCCCCAGGCGTCGAGTTTGTGGACGGTGATGGAAGTCACGGCAGGTTCTGAACGGCGCGCGCCGGGTCGAGAGTGAGGGTGATCTCGCCTCCGGCTGGCGGGAGGGGCGAGTCGGCCGGCAGGTCGAACGTCAATCGCAGGTCGCCAATGGCCAGGACGCAGCGAAAGGTCGGCCCATGGAAGGAGGCCTGTTCCAGTCGGCCCCGCAGGCGCGCGCCGTCGCCCGATCCCAGCCGGGCGGCATCGGATCGAAGCAGCACGTGGCCGTGCGGGGCGGACGGAAAGAGCGCGCGCAGGTCGGGGGGCAGCGGCACGCCGTTCAGCCGGCCCTCGGCGTCGATGATGTTGGTCATCCCAAGGAAGCGCGCCACAAAGACCGACGCCGGTCGCTGGTAGATGTCGGCCGGCGTGCCGATCTGGGCAACCTGGCCGGCCTGGAGCACGACAACTCGCTGCGCCAGGGCGAATGCCTCCTCCTGATCGTGCGTCACATAGACGGCAGTCTGTTGCAGCTGTGTGAGCCAATGGGCCAGCTCATCCAGCAACCGCTCGCGCAGGACACGGTCCAGGGCGCCCAGCGGTTCGTCGAGCATGAGCAGGTGCGGTCGCGGCGCCAGAGCCCGCGCCAAGGCGACGCGCTGCTGTTCTCCGCCCGATAACGTCTGGACGTTGCGGGAGCCGTAGCCCCTCAGCCCGACCCATTCGAGCAGCTCCTCGACCCTTTGCCGGATGGACGGATCGTCGGGGAACGACTCGCGATGCGTCTTCAGGCCGTAAGCCACGTTGGCGAAGACGTCGAGATGCGGGAACAGCGCCAGGTCCTGGAACATCAATCCGAAGCCGCGCCGGTGCGGCGGCACGCCGGCCAGCGATCGCCCTTCCCAGGTGATCTCTCCCGAGTCCGGTTCCAATAATCCGGCGATGAGCGACAGGAGGGTGGATTTCCCGCAGCCGCTGGGCCCGAGTAGAGCGACCGTCTCGTGCGGCGCGACGTCGAACGAAACGCCCCCCACGGCGACGGTCAGCCCAAAGGTGCGGACGACGTCGATGAGGCGGAGTCCTTGCGAAGTCCCGCGTGGGTTCCCGGGAGGGGCAGCCGCCAGGTCAGAACTCACCTTGTTCTCCGAAACGCAGCTTCTCGAGGGCGAGCATGGCGGCGGCGCACACAATCATCAGGATCGTGCTCATGGCCAGAGCCTGGCCGTAGTTGAGGGCACCGGGCCGCGACAGGTAGCGGTAGATCGCCACCGGCAGGGTGGGGAACTCGGGGCGGGCCAGGATGGTGGTGGCGCCGAACTCCCCGAGCGAGATGGTGAAGGAGAACGCCGAAGCGAGGAGCAAAGCGCGGGCGATCAGCGGCAGCTCGATGGTGCGAAAGACCCGCGCGGGGGCAGCGCCGAGGACGGAGGCCGCCTGGCGCAGCCGCGGCTGCAGGCTGCGCAGCGGAGGCAGCAGGCTGCGAACGACGAAGGGGAACGCCACCAAGGTGTGCGCCAGCGGGATGAGGACCGGCGAGGTGCGCAGATCGAGTGGAGGCGCGGCCAGGGCCAGCGTGAATCCGAGGCCCAGGGTGACGGCCGATGTGCCGAGTGGCAACAGGAGCAGCGGGTCCACCAGCCGGCTCAGGAAGTCGTCCGGGCGGCGCGCCAGCATCCACGCTGCCGGCATGCCCAGCGCCAGGGACAGCACCACGGTGATCGCCGCGTAGGTGAGCGAGACCCCGATGGCCGTCGCCGGGGCGGCGTGGAAGATCGACTGGCGCGGATTCTCACCCAGGGCCCGATAGTAGGCGAGGGTGATCGCCGGCGCCGGCAGGGACGTCTGGCCGCGCTCGGGGTCGAGGCGCGTCACCGACCGAAGCGCCAGGGCGCCCAGGGGCGCCAGGAGAAACACCGATAGCGCTACGACGACCGCGGCCGCCAGCCAGCGCTGCCTGGCTCCTGCCAATGGCTGCTGTGCCAGATGCGCCGGCTGGAGCGTGAGGGGGCGATTCACCCGGCGAGCCAGCGCCGTGTACACGCCGGAGAGAGCCAGCGTGCAGGCCAGCTGGATGAGCGCCAGGGTGGCGGCGATGGGCAGGTTGAGCAGGCCGACCGTCTGGGTGTAGATCTCGACCTCGAGCGTGGAGAAGCGAGGCCCGCCGAGCAGGAGGATGACGCCGAACGACGTGAAATCGAACAGGAAGACGAGAGCGGAAGCGGCGGCGATGGCCGGCAGAAGCAGCGGGAGCGTGACGGTGCGCCAGGCGTGAGCCCGGCTGGCGCCCAAGACCTGCGCCGCCTCAGTCTGGCGCGGATCGAGGTGGGACCAGAAATCCCCGACCAGGCGGACGACGATGGTCGTGTTGTAGAAGACGTGGGCGACCAGGATGGCGGTCAGCGTGTGGACGAAGGCGATCGGCGGTGCCTCGAGGTGGAGCATCTCCATCAGCGCCACGTTGACCCAGCCGCGCGGCCCGAGCAGCGCGGTGAAAGCCGCCGCCACGACGACCGTCGGCATGACGAACGGCACAGCGGTCAGCGCCAGCAACAACGATCGACCGCGGAACGTATGCCGGCCGACAAGGTAGGCCGCCGGAAGTCCGAGCATGAGGGTCAGGGCCGTCGAAGCCAGGGCCTGCGCCAAGGTGAAGCCGACGACTCGAGGGAACGAAGGTCGGGCGAAGAGGTCAGCCCAGGGAGCGAGCGGGCCCGCCAGGCTGCGGGCAAAGCTCGCCACCAGGATGGCGGCCAGCGGGTAGAAGAAGAAGATGGCCAGGAAGCCGAGAGGCGCGAGCCACAACAACCCGGCACCCAGGCTTGGCCGCCGGGTTGCGACGTCGACGTCGTCCGGAGGCGTCCCCGTCACCGCAGGACGACTTCCGTCCACGCCTCGATCCATTCGTCGCGGTGGGTGGCGATCGCCTGTGCCTCGACCTGGGCGGGATGCGTCGGGACGGCCATGAACTGTTCGAAAACGGGGTCGAGCTTCGCCTCCGGGTTGACGGGGAAGACAAACATCTGCAGGGGCATGTCTTCCTGGAAGGTCACCGACAGCATGAAGTCGATCCACTGTTCCGCCAGGCTCCGCCGCGTCGTGCCTTTCAGGATGCCCACGAACTCGATCTGGCGAAAACACATGTCGTCGGCGGTGATGGCGCCCGTGCTGGGCTCGGAGACCGGCGGCTCGGCATAGAGTACTTCGAACGGCGGGCTGGACCCGTAGGAGACAACCAACGGCCGCGTCCCGACGGCCGAAGCGCCGCTGAACTCCTCGTTGTAGGCGGCTTCCCAGTCGTTGACGACGAGTACATCGTTCTGGCGCAGGGCGCGCCAGTAGTCGAGGTAGCCGTCTTCGCCGAAGTGGCCGATGGTGGTGAGCAGGAACGCCAGGCCCGGCGAGGAGGTGGCGGGGTTCTCAACGACCAGCAGGCCGCGGTATCTCGGATCGGTGAGATCTTCCAGCCGGCCGGGCACCGGCAAGCCACGGCTGTCGAAGAAGGACTTGTCGTAGTTGAGGCAGACGTCCCCGAAGTCGACGGGCAGGGCGCGGTGTGTGGGGTCGAGTTGGAACTCCCCGGGGATGGCGGCGAGGGCGGGGGAGTCGTACACCTCGAAGATATCCTCGTCGAGGGCGCGGCTGAGGAACGTATTGTCGACGCCGTAGAAGACGTCGGCCAGGGGGTGCTGGCGCGCCAGGATGGCGCGGTTGAGGGCGGTGCCGGCGTCACCGGATGGCAGGAACTGCAGCTTGGCGCCCGTCTGCTGTTCGAACGCCTGAATGACCGGCTCCGAGGCAGCGAAGGAGTCGTGCGTCATGACGGTCAGGACGGGCGGTCCGGCCGGGGTACGGGCGCACGCTGCGACAAGAGCGGCGGCGGCAAGACCAATGGCGGAGGCGAGTTTCATCAGGACCCTCCTGAGGGCCGTCGACGCGCCGTCGAGGAGGCGCGCGCCCGGCGGGACAGTCGGCGCGGCCGCCGCGCCGGCGGCGACGGACGAGTGTGCACGACGATCAGCGAACCGGAGCCCAGCGAGACGGTCGCCTGATCGTCCTCGAGCACATTGCTGACGCCGCGCGTGGAGCCGAAGGCGAGGGTTTCACCCGCCAGCGGATAGTGCAGCCCGTGGGTTACGATGCCCCGGGCATCGCCGTGGAGCGGGATCAAGGACACCAGTTCGCCCGGCCGGCCGCGCACGGATCGCGTCTGACCGGAGTGGAGGAAGAGGATCGCGGTGGCGCCGTCGTCGAACGTCAGGCTGGCCGAGGCCAGGGTTGGCGAGAGGCCCAGGACCACGTTGGCCAGGGAATGGTCCCACCGATCGCCCAGGGCGCCGGCGACGAGGATTTCATCGGCGCCCTGCCGGATGACATGCGTCAGGGCCAGCTCCAGGTCGGTCTGGTCTTTGGCTTCGGGGAACTTCAGGCTGGGCGTGCCGGCGGCTTCCAGGCGGCGACGGGCCGTTTCCGGCAGCGAATCGAAATCCCCGATGAGCAGCGACGGGGTCAGCCCGAGGGCCAGGCAATGGCGCGCGCCGCCGTCGGCGGCGACGATCCAATCGTCGGCGCGTAGGTGGCGCAACAGGAAGTCAGGGCGGTGGAGAACGCCATTGGCGAAAACGACGGCTCGCATCGGAAAACGACCCTCCCCGGCCGGCGGGGAGGGTCTGGAACGACTGCGCTGACTCCCTCCGCCGGCATTACCCGGATCAGGTTCTGCGGGTCGAGGGCGGATGCGCCCTCCTCTCAGCCCGGCTCCGCCGGGCTCCCCGATGTCGATTGCAACTTCAGTCTAGCGCCGAAGGGGATGGTGGTCAAGCAGGGGCCC
>DATIFK010000013.1:0-11395 GCA_035455265.1 Anaerolineales bacterium | reverse complement strand
ATGGCATGGCCTCGAGCGGGGCCGAGGCCAGCACCCTGGGAGACCGCGCCGTGCATGTCTTGCCCGGGTCTCGGCTTAGTCTGATCGGCGTAGGGTTCGTCTGGGCCGACGCGGGCGCCGACCAAGACGGCGGAGGTTTGTTCAATGAAGGCTCGGTATCGATGGTGGAAGCGACCTTTCAGATGGACCGCGCACGCAACGGCGGTGGGATCTTCAACGCAGGCGACATGAGTCTTCTGCGGTCGCTCGTCGGCTATAACTGGGCTGAAGTGTCAGCTGGCGGCATTCACAACGAGGGCACGCTGACCATCGATGGCAGCATGATCCACGGCAATGAGGCCCTGAATGGCTTCGGAGGGGGTCTCAACAACGAGGGCAGCGTGACGATGCGTAATTCAACCGTGTCGCAGAATCGGTCCACTCAGGGCGCCGCCGCTATCGACAATCATGCCGGGGGCAACGTCATCCTGAACAACGTTACGGTCTACCTCAACTTCACCTACTCCTCGGAAACGAGCGCAACCGGAGGAATCCGCGCAGAGGAGCCTGATTCCGTGATCCTCGGCAATAGCATTCTCTCCATCAATGCCACCAACTTGGGCTACACGGATTGCCTGGGCACTTTCCTGTCGCGGGGCTACAACCTCTTCGGCGATGTCACGGCATGTGACATCGGCGGGGATACGACTGGAAACCTCATCGGCCTCGATCCGCTCCTGCCTTGGTATCCGGTCGTCGATCCTGCCATGACCGGGGGCTACCCGCCCCTCCCCGGCAGCCCGGCCATCGACGCCGGCAACCCGGCGCCCGTCGGCTCGAGCGAAACCGCCTGCGAGCCGATCGACCAGCGCGGAGTCATCCGACCCCAGGACGGCCGGTGCGACATCGGAGCGTATGAGATCGAAGGTGCCCCTCCGGAGGACACGCCCACCGCTACGGACACCGCGACCCCGACCGACACCCCGACACCTACAGACACGCCCACGCCCACGGACACCGCGACTCCGACGGAAACGCCGACACCTACAGACACTTCGACACCGACCGACACAGCGACGCCCACGGACACGCCGACACCGACCGACACAGCGACGCCGACCGACACCCCAACTACGGCCGCACCGGGTCCCCTCTTCGCCGACGGCTTCGAATCGGGCGACCTGTCCGCCTGGTCCTCAGCCCAAACCGATCGGGGCGACCTGAGCGTCTCGCCCGACGCCGCCCTGGAGGGCCGTTTCGGCCTCCAGATCCTGCTCGACGACCACCGGCCGATCTACGTGGTCGACGACACGCCGGACGGCGAAACAGTCTACCAGGTGCGGTTCGAATTCGATCCCAACAGCCTCGCCATGGTCAGCGGCAACCCACACGTGCTCTTCCTGGCCAGGGGCGCTTCCGGCACGGAAGCCTTCCACGTCGAGCTGCGCTTCCACCACAGGGGCTACCAGATGCGCGTGGTGGCCCTTCTCGACGACGACCGCTACGCCACGCCATGGAAGGCCGTGACCGACGCGCCGCATGCCTTGGAGATCGCATGGCGGGCCGCCTCCAGCCCCGAAGCGCATGACGGCCTGCTGCGATGGTGGATCGACCGCGCTCTCCAGACCGAGAAAGCGAACCTCGACAACGACACGCGCCGCATCGACTCCGTACGATGGGGTGCCGTCAGCGGCATAGGCGCCACGCGGGGAACCTTCTACCTGGACGCGTTCGTTTCAACCCGGGGCCTCCCCATCGGCCCCTGACGGGGGAATCTGCCTTCGAGAACTTGCCAGTTGACCTGCGCCCCCGACTTGTGATAGAGTTGCCTGCGTTCGTTCCGAGCATACCGATGCCGATGATTACTCTCACACCTGCCGCCGTCCGCACTCAGCCTTTCAACGGGAAGGGCTGTGTGCCTTGTCGGAGTGCGCCTGCTCGCCGGTAGATTCCGGTGCCGCGTGACCACCGCGGGCGCATTCCAGCGCCCGCGGTTTTGTTTTCGGGCCATGTGCCGAGGGGGATCAGGTTCGTTGGGAGAGTTCGAGATGGAAGCCTTGGCCATTCACGCTCAACAGGTCACCAAGTACTTCGGCGCCGGAGTCTGGCCGGTGCGGCGCAACGGCGCCTCCGGGCGGCGGGTGACGGCCGTGGACGCCGTCTCGTTCAGCGTCGCGGCGGGCGAGATCTTCGGAGTCCTGGGGCCCAACGGCTCCGGCAAGTCGACCCTGATCCGCTTGATCGCCACCCTGCTCCTGCCCGATGACGGCGAAGTGCGGGTCTTCGGCTACGACGTCGTGCGCCAGCCGATGCAGGTCCGGCGCATGCTCAATCGGGTCTCGGTCGAGGCGGCCTTCTTCAAGAAGCTCTCGCCGCTCGAGAACCTGATGTACGGCGCGCGCCTCTACGGGCTGGACGCCGACGACGCCCGCACCCGCATCCACGACATCCTGGTGCGGCTCGGCCTCGAACCGCGCACCTTCGGCCAGCCGATGGAGGAGATGTCGCGCGGCATGCAACAGAAGGTCGCCATCGCCCGGGCTCTCCTGTCCCGGCCGGCGTTGCTGCTGCTGGACGAGCCGACCACGGGCCTCGACCCGCGCTCGAAGCGCGAGGTGCAAACGTTCATCCTGGAGCTCCGCCGTGAGCATGCCACGACCATCCTGCTGACGACCCACGACATGCTCGAGGCCGACGCGCTGTGCGACCGCATCGCCATCCTTGAGGGTGGGCGCATCGCCGCGCTGGACGCGCCGGAGGGGCTGAAGCGCCTGGTCGCCGCCGGCAACGGCCACCGCCCGACGTTGGAAGAGGTCTTCCTGCAGTTGACCGGCAAGGCGCTGGTGTCGGAACCGGAGGCCGGAGAGGTCACAGCCTGAATCGCCATCCGCTGTCCGCCGTCCGTCGTCCGTCGTCCTAGCAGAAGGCGCGGAGGGCGGTCAGCGGACGGCGGGCAGCTGATAGCCGAAGTCTGGAGGGGTGTAGGCATGATCCCTGCGCCCAATCCAGATCAGAAAGGAAGGCGCAGGGATGATGGCAGCCATGGCGCACGAGGTGAAGGCCTCCTACGCCTTCATCGAACGCAATTACCACCTGGTCAAACGCTACTGGTCGTGGGAGATCGTCTGGCTGGCCTACTCGACGGCCAACTGTCTCTCGATCGGCTACATCGGCTTCGGCATGCAGCAGATCGGGAACCAGCAGCTCGACGGGCGGTTCCTCGTCCTGTATCTGGTCGTCGGATCGCTCGTCTGGCGCTATCTGTCGTTGATCTTCTACTGGATCACCGACATCATCGGTCTCGAGCGCTGGGAGGGCACCATCGAGTACACGCTGATGGCGCCGATCCACCGGCTGACGCACATGGCCGGCCAGACGGTCTTCTCCATCGTCTACAGCCTGGCGTCGACCGGGATCGTTCTGGGTTTCGCCGCGCTTCTGTTTCACCTGGATCTGCGCAGCTCGAACCTGGCGGGCGCTACGGTCGTGCTGCTGGCCGGAAGCCTGTCGTTCGTCGGCGTCGGCATCGTCGGCTCGATCCTGCCGCTGCTCTTCCCGGAGCGCGGCGCCCAGATGACGCACGTGATCATCGCCGTGCTGCTGCTGATCTCCGGGGTCTACTATCCGGTCGAGGTCTTGCCGCGCTCGCTGCAGGCGCTGGCGATCTTCTCGCCGGCCACCTACGTTCTCCAGGGTGTGCGCGCGGCGCTGCTCGACAACGCCCCGCTGGGCAGCCTGTGGTCCCAGATCTGGCCGGCCCTGCTCATCGGGGCCGCCTCGATCCCGCTCGGCCTGCAGGCCTTCGCCGTGGCCGAGACCTATGCCAAGAGGACGGGGAGGTTGCACCGCAATGGTTAGCCGTTCCGCAGTCAACAAATCGACAAGGCGGCCGCTCGATGGGCAGGCCGGATCCACGGCCATGCAGCCTGTCGCGCCTTCGAACGTTCGGCTCGTCGATCGATCGACTCCACGACCTTTCGACGTCGACATCCGCGGCTTTGTTGGCCCGGCCGACTATCCGGCCATGGTCGGGATCTACAGCGCCTGCGCCCTCGTCGACGGGCTGGACGAGGTCCAGACGATCGACGACCTGGCGACCTTCATGGAGAACCCGGTCGGTTTCGACCCGAAGCGCGACCTTTTCCTGGCCGAGGTTCACGGGCACGCCGTCGGGTACGCGTGGGTCTCCCACCGCGTCGAGGCCGCCGGCACGGAAACGCACACGCTGCGCGGCTACGTGCACCCATCGTTCCGCCGGCGGGGCATCGGGTCTGCGTTTCTCGAGGGAATGCAAGCCCGCAGCCTCGCCTGGGAGGACCGACCGGACGGAACCCGGCCTGCCGTTCTGCAAGCCTTCGCTGCCGACAGCGAGCTGGGCGGGCTCGGATTCCTCCCGGCGTGCGGCTTCGCTCCCATCCGCTACGCCTACAAGATGGAGCGCGACCTGACCTCGACGCCGATCCCGTCCCTTCCCTTACCCTCCGGCCTCGAGGTCCGCCCGGCGGACGAGTCGCAGGACCGGGCCATCTGGGAGGCGGAGCGCGAGGCGTTCCAGGACCATTGGGGCTACACTCCTTGGCCCGAGGAGAACTTCCAGCGCTTCATCTCCTTCCCCCACTACGACCGCAGTCTGTGGCGAGTGGCGTGGGATGGTGACCAGGTCGCCGGGATGGTGTTGAACTACATCAACCAGGAAGAGAACGCCCACTTTGGCCGGCTGCGCGGCTACACCGAGGACATCGCGGTGCGCCGTCCCTGGCGCCGCCGCGGGCTGGCCCGCGCCTTGATCGCGCAGAGCCTCGCCGCGCTGAAGGATCGCGGCATGACCGCCGCCGCCCTCGGCGTCGACGCCGAGAATCCCACCGGTGCCCTGCACCTTTACGAGAGTCTCGGCTTCCGGCCCGTCAAGCAGTGGACTTACTTCCGGCGGTCTCTCGGCCCGAAGCAGCCGGATGCGGATCCGTCCAACGCATGACGGAGCGGCCTACCCGCCTCCAGGCTGTCTGCTGGGACATGGGCGGCGTGCTCCTGCGCACCTTCGACTGGCGCAAACGGCGCATGTGGGAGCGGCGTCTGCACCTGCCGCCCGGCTCGCTCGAGCGTGAAGTGTTCGATGGCCCGGCCAGCCGTCTCGCCATGCTGGGGCGGGCAACCTCCGCCGACGTCTGGCAGGAGGTTGCCCGCTCGCACGCCTTGTCGGACGACGAGGCCCGCACCTTGCGGGCCGACTTCTTCGCCGGCGACCGACTGGACGACGAGCTGCTTGCTTACATCGCCTCGCTTCGCCCTGCGATCCGCACGGCTCTTATCTCCAACGCCTGGCCGGATGTCCGCCTCGCCCTGGGCGAGGCCGGCACGAACGCCTTCTTCGATGAGATCGTGATCTCGGCCGAGGTCGGCGCGGCCAAGCCGGACCCGTCGATCTACCAGATCGCCTTGGACCGCCTGAGGCTCCCGGCGGAGGCCGCCGCCTTCGTGGACGACATGCCCCGCAACCTCGAAGCCGCTCGCGCGATCGGCATGCACGTGGTGTTGTTCAACGGAACCCAGCGGACGATCGAGGCGGTGATGAAGGCTTTGCGGGAGGAAGACCATCTGGGGAGCGTGTAGGGGCGAAGCACCGTTCGCCTGCGCCGCACACCGTCCCGGCCGTCTCGCCCCGGCGGGCCAATCCCCTTCCGACAAACCTTGGGGCTCGCGGCCCGAACGGGGTGCGAGACGGCATGCTTCGCCCCTACGATCCCCGTACTACGTCCTCCGCACTCCGAGGACAATCCCCAGCACCAACAACGCCGCCCCTCCCACGATCAGGGCCACGCTCGTAGGGTTCCGCGGCGGCGCCGGCATCGGGAGCGGCGTGGCCGTGACCCGAGCTGTCCTGGTCGCCGCCCGCGTCGGAGAAGCGCTCGTCGTTCCCCCGGTCGCCGTCGCTTCCCCGGCGGTGGGTGTCGCCGGGTTGCCGCGGCGGATGATGATTTGGTCGCCGGGGTGCAGCACTGCCGTCCCGGCCAGCCCGTTCAGCTTGAGCAGATCGTCGAGATCGACGTCGTATACGGCGGCGATCGTCCACAGCGTCTGTCCGGACTCGACCACGTGGACAATCGATCCGTCGGCTTGCGCCGTCGAGCGGATGACCGGGGCCGGCCCGACGGGCCAGGACAGGTCGCCCGCAGGGGCTGTCGAATGCGCACTGGTTCCACCGGCGATGTAGCCGGCGATGAGAGTGTAGTAGTAGGAGCCGTCGGACTCCCCCGCGCCGGCGCCGACGTCGCGGTAGTAGGTGCCGATCATCGTGTTCAGGTGCGGGTCGTCCCCCGTCCACATGTCGACGGCCTCCGCCGGCGTCAGGCCGGTGCCCATGGCGATGTTCTCCGAGATGAACACGGTGGCGCCGCCACCGTATCCGGCGTCGATCGCCTGTTCGCGAGGGCGGGAGCCGTCGGGGCCGTAGTGCGTGATCTGGCCGATCGAGATGCTGTAGTCGTTCTGGCGGTCGGCCACGGCCATCAGGATCGGGTCGACGACGTACGGCGACAGGCCGTACGAGGCGCGCAGCTGGTTGACGGCGGCGATCAGGTCCGACGCCAGGCTGGATGCGGGAGCGGCCTGCGCCGGCGACGGATTCCCTGAAGCCTGTAGCGCGAGGAAGAGCAATAGCGCCGCCAAGACCTGACGAATCCGGTCGGCTAGGGAGCGAGGCTTGCCTGCTGTTTCCCCACCTGGGGTAGATGGCATCGGGATCATTAGGAATGGGGCCGAGAGACCTTCTCTTGCCTTGCCGTCGAGTCTACCAGCCCGCCGGTCAGGTGCGCATGGACGCCCTTACCCAAAAGCAGCCCGCGCATTCAAGTTCGGCCGCAAGGCTCCGACTGGATACTGGGTACTGGGAACTCGAGACTGGCCCTTCGACTTCGGCGCCAACCCTGCGGGTTCGGCGCCTTCACTCAGGGTGTACAGAGGCTGTCGTCTGGCGGCTGGGAGCTGGAGGCTTAAAGGGGAGAGCCCCCTGCCAATCCAAAGGGTGGCCGGCACTGCCGCTCTTGCCGGAAGGCCCCGTTCGTCACACCGTACGGAAGGGCGACCCTCCGGCCGGCGAGCTTGCTCTCGACCCCTTCAACGGCCGTCGTGGGGAACGGCCTGGGGTCTTTGGCCGGAGGCAGCCACGGTCGACGGGGCGTGCAACCCTCAGGTGGCCTGAGGCTCTATCTGCTCTGACTATAGCCGCGCCCTTCGCGCGAGTCAAGCCGCGCCACGCTTAAAGAAGGTACTACGGACACGACCGCGGGTCGGCTTGCACTATAATCGGCTTGCTCCGGCCAACCCACGCCATACCAGCCAAAGGTAGAACCATGCCCCAGACGGTCAGGGACTGGATGAGCAGCCCTGTCGTGATCATCCCGCCGGACCTGCGTGTGAGCCAGGCTCTGACACTCATGCGCCGGCGCGGAATCCACAGCCTCGTGGTCGACCTGACCGAGGGCCGCCCGGCCTACGGCATCCTGACCACCACCGACATTCGGGACAAGATCGTCGCCGTCAATCGCGATCCGGCCTCGGTCGCCGTCCGCGAGATTCTGTCCACACCGGTCACCTTTGCTCGCGCCGACTGGACGCTGGTCCAGGCCTCCCAGGCCATGCAGGAGCTCAAGGTTCACCACCTCCCCGTCGAAGACGAACGCGGTCAGCTGATCGGCATGATCTCGGCCACCGACATCTTTGTGGCCGTCGAAGAGGCGGGCTGGGAGCCGACCGGAGGATAGTCGTCAGTCATCAGTTATCAGTTTTCGGTCAAGAGCCTCCAGTCTGGGGGTAGGTCGCTGTCCCCTGGACCAGGGCGACAACTGAGGACGGACAACGGAGAACGGACGACGGAGAACTGGAGACTCGAATGAGCCGGATGAAGGTCATCTTCAACGCCCACGCCGACCGCGGCCGCGCCTGGGACACGGCCTCCTACCTGCAGTCGCTGATCGAGCGCCACGGGGGCGCCGAGTGGGCCGCCACCGAATACCCCCGCCACGCGACCGAGATTGCCCGCCAGGCCGCCCGCGAGGGGTTCGACGTTGTCGCCGCCCTGGGCGGGGACGGCACGGTGCATGAAGTCATCAACGGACTGCTGGCGGCCCCCGCCGGGCGCCGCCCTTTGCTGGGCGTCGTGCCGGTGGGATCCGGCAACGACTTCTGCAACAACGTCGGGCTTCCGCGCGACCCGGAGCAGGCCATGCACACCCTGTTCCACGGCAAGCCGCGTCCGGTCGATATGGGCAAGGTCACGGACGGCGCCGGAAGGACCGAGTTCTGGGACAACACGCTCGGCATCGGCTTCGACGCCACCGTGACGATCTACTCCTACAAGATCACGCGCCTGCAGGGTTTCAGCATGTACCTGTGGGCGGTGATCCAAACGATCATCCGCAATCACGACGCCCCCTCCATGACGGTGGAGACCGATACGGAGAAGTTCGAGAAGGAAACGCTCATGCTGACCGTCTGCAACGGCCCGCGAGAAGGCGGCGGTTTTCATGTCGCGCCGGGCGCCGTCCCGGATGACGGGGTGCTGAACTACGCCATGATCACCAAGGTCTCGCGGCCGATGATGTTCCGGCTCATTCCGGAGGTCATGAACGGCACGCACGGGCGATTCCGACAGGTGCGGCTGGGCACGTGCCGGCGCATGAGCGTGTCGTCGGCCAAACCGGTCACGGTTCACGCCGACGGGGAGATCTTCGCCGGGTTCACGTCGGACGTCACCCGCCTGACGATCGAGGTCCTTCCGCAGGCCCTGCACGTCGTCGCCTGACTCCGCCCTCCGGCGCGTTCGCTGCGACCGTGCTCCGCGCGGTTCCACCATGCAACCCCTCCGGCGCACACTGGAAGACCAGGACCTGGGCCACCTGCACATCGTGGCCGAGCTGTGGGAGATCGACCTCCCGCCCGGGCCGGCCCGCCCAGCCGCGGCGGCACTGGCTCAGGCGATGCTGGCACCCGGTGCGGCGGCCGAAATCGCGGCGAGCCTCCCCGCTCCGGCCGACTCCGCCCTGACGTATCTCCAAGACCATGGCGGCCGCGCCCCGTTGGCGGATCTGGCCCGCATCTTCGGACCGCTGAATCGCGTGGGCCCCGGGCGGCGCGATCGCGAGAAGCCCTGGCGCGACACCACCTCCCCCCTCGACGGTCTGTACTACCGCGGGCTGCTGGCCCTCGCATTCGCCGACACCCCCGCCGGACCGCAGGAGTTCGCCTTCATCCCGGAAGATCTGTTGGATCGCCTCCCGCAGCGCGTCCACTCCCCTGAAGCCCCTCTTCTCGGACAGCCCGCTCCCGAGCCTGGCACGATTCGCGCCGCGCGTTACGCCCTGGTCGACGACGCCACCACCCTCCTGGCAGCCTTGCGCCGGAAGCCCTCGCGCTCTGTCGAGCTGCCGACTCCACGCCGCCAGGCCTTGTCGCCGTTCCTTCGCCAGCCGGGGAGCCTGGACTTCCTCCTCGCCCTCCTGCTCGAACACGGCCTCCTGCGCCAACCCCCGATTCGGCCCGACCCCGACGCGACACGAGACTTCCTCGAGCTGCCGCCGGCGCGCGCCCTGAGCCGCCTGGGATCCACCTGGCTCCAGTCACGCACCTGGAACGACCTGGCGCGCACACCCGGGCTCTCCGCGGCGACATGGCCCAATGACCCCCTGGTCTCTCGCTCGGCGGCTCTCATGCTGTTGGAAGACGTCCCCCCCGAGGTCTGGTGGAGCCTGAACGCCTTCCTGGAGGCCGTCCGGCGCGAGCGCCCCGCCTTTCAACGCCCGGCCGGTGACTTCGACTCCTGGTACGTGCAGGATCAGGCGACCGCCCGCGTTTTGTCCGGGTTCGGCAACTGGGATCTCGTGGAGGGACGCTTCCTAAGGTTCATGATCGAGGGCCCACTGGCCTGGCTGGGCGCCATCGACCTCGGACTCGATGGGTCGATCGTGGTCGCCTTCCGTCGGTCCGCCCGCTATGGCAGCGTCGTGGGAGACACAGATGCGGACGCCATCGAGGCGAACGTGACTCCTGCGTCGGCCACCGTCGCCCCCGACGGCACGATACGCGTCCCGGAGTCTGCCCCGATGGCGCAGCGCTACCAGATCGCCCGAGTCACGAGCTGGGTCGAGGCGGCTCGCGAGGGTAACGTCTACCGCATCACACCGTCAGCGCTGAGTCTGGCTAAAGCGCAGGGGCTCTCGTCGTCGCACGTTCGAGCCATCCTCGAACACGCTTCGGGCCGCCCGATCCCGCCGAACCTGGCGGCGGCGATGGGGCGCTGGGAACGGCGGGCCGCCGAAGGTCGGATCGAGCCGGTGCTCCTGCTCCGAGTGAGTGACCCGCGCGTCTTGCGGGAGCTCAAGGGCAATCGCGCGACCTCGCGTTACCTGGGCGAGGCGATCGGGCCGACGTCCGTCGCGGTGAGGTCGCGCCATGTCGACGTCCTGCTGGCGGCCGCGGCGCGCCTCGGCTTGCTGCTCGATCCTCCCGACGCCGGCGGGGAGTCGCCATGATGGCGGCGGACGAGCGGGCGCGCCGGGTCTTCACGGAGACTTTCGGGACCGCGCCGTCCGTCGTCGCCTCGGCGCCGGGGCGCGTCAACCTGATCGGCGAGCACACCGACTACAACGAAGGTTGGGTTCTCCCGGCCGCCATCGAGCGGCGGGCCTTCGTCGCCGCCGGCCCGTGCCCGTCGTCGCTCGTTTCCGTGCGCGCCGCCGACCTGGACGAGAGCGTCACGTTCCGCCTGACCGACCTGGAAACCGGCCTGGATGCATCCGGCTCCCCGCTGCCGGGCTGGGCCCGTTACCCCGCCGGCGTTGCCCACAGCCTGCAGGCCGCCGGTCTCCGATTGGTCGGCCTGGACGCCGTCCTGGCCTCGGACGTGCCGATCGGCGCCGGGCTGTCCTCCTCGGCCGCCATCGAGGTCGCGTTCGCCCTCGCCTGGCAGGCGCTGTCCGGTTTCACCGCAGACCCGATGACTCTCGCTCGCTGGTGTCAGGAGGGCGAGAACGAGTACGTCGGCGTCCAATGCGGGCTGATGGATCCGTTCATCGCGCTGCATGCCCGACCGGGCCACGCCGTCCTGTTCGACACGCGCACACTCGAATGGGAAGCGGTGCCTCTGCCTCCGGACCTGGCCCTGGTCGTGGCCGACAGCGGCGTGCGCCACGCGCTCGGCTCCTCGGCCTACAACGAGCGCCGCCGGGAGTGCGCCGAGGCAGCCAGGCGTCTGGCCGAGATGCTTCCTGGTGTGACGGCCTTGCGCGACGTCTCACCAGAGCAGCTCGACGAAGTTGGAGCCGAGCTTCCGCCGATCCTGCACCGACGAGCACGCCACGTGGTCGACGAGTGTCGCCGCGTGCATCGGGCCGTCGAGCGGATGCGCGCCGGTGATCGCCAG
>DATIFK010000012.1:0-91448 GCA_035455265.1 Anaerolineales bacterium | reverse complement strand
TCGTTGGTCCGCCCTTCAGGGGATGGACGGGAGGGCCCGGAAATCGTACTCCCCGATGCCCTGCAGCAAGATGACGGCTACGTCCCGCGCCGAGCGGTTGGTCACGCGATGGGGTTGTCCAATGCGGGTTTGAAAAGTCTCGCCGGCCTCGACGTTCGTTTCACCATCGGGCTCACGCGTGAGGATCGTGAGCGGGCCGAGCATCACATAGAACGTATCGCGGACGAACGTGTGAAGATGCCACGGTATCTCTTCCCCTGGCGCCAGGACCATATGGGTTATCCGCACCCCCTCCGTCGTGAACACGCGCTCGAAGAGCTTCACGTTCCGTTCCACCATCTCGCCTCCCGCCGCGGCTCTGTCCCTGGTCAGTACGGACACGCTCGGCCGAACCCGGCGCGACTCGTCGCCTAGGTTGGCAACTTGCGAATTCTCAGTGTATACAGGTCTTCGCGCAGGATCTCGTCGCTGCGGCGCAGCATGGCGTCCAGATCATCATGAACGCCGATGTAGCGCCCGGTCAGGACATCCGCTTCGCCGGTGGCCAGGCGTACGACGAGTCGCGCCGCCGTCTCCGGCGGCTCACCACCTCCCCGGGCCAGCATGGCCGCAACCTCCGGGTTGAAACGCATGTGCTCGGGGCGCTCTGCCACCAGCTTACCCATCCCCGTGCGAGTCGTCATCTGCCCCGGGTTGATGGCGAACACACAGATCCCATGCTCTTTGACTGCAGTGCCGAGGCTGTTGGTCCAGGCCACCAGCGCCGATTTGCTGTTCGCATAGGCCGCGCAATGAATGTACGGCAGACTCACGGCGCCCGTCACAACGTCGATGATTCGCCCACGCCGCCGCTCCAGCATGGCCGGCAGGAAGGCCCGCGTGACAAGGAAGGACCCCCGCATGTTCACCGCGAAAGTCCGCCAATACGCCTCGGCCTCCACTTCCCATGGCAGGCCCACCGGACCCAGGGTGGCCGCGTTGTTGACCAGCAGATCCAACGGCCCGAAGCTTTGTCCCACCGCCGTCGCCAGACCTTCCACGCTCTGAGGGTCGCTGATGTCGGTCACATGGCTGATCACACGGCCGCCAGCCTTCTCGATCTGGGCCGCCGTCTCAGCGAGGCCGGGGGCGTCGATGTCGGTGATTCCCACTGCGGCCCCGGCATGGCACAGCGCAAGGGCCGTCACCCGACCCAGGCCCTGGGCGGCGCCCGTGACCAGAGCGGTCTGTCCGTCCAACCTCATCTGCATGGTCTTCCTCCCGAGTGCGCTTCGCCTCGTGCGTCGGACGGGATGCCCTTCCGAGGGCGCATCCGCAATGGAGCAGCGAGGGGCCAGCGAGTGTCTAGGGCTTGTGGTCGGCCTTCCACTCTCGTGCGTAGTCTCTCAGGCGCATGAAACGTACCCCGGGTTGAGTCAGCATGTGCTCGATCAGCCGCTCGAGCATCAGCAGACGATGGCCGCGCCCGATGACCTGGGGGTGCATGGTCAACGTGTAGACTCCGCCGGGCACATCGCGCAGCATGTAGTCGAAATCCCCCGCCCAGATCTGGTAGACGTCGTCGGGAGAACGCAAGCCTGGATGGACCTTGTTGGGTGTGGAGACATACTCGAAGGCCGGGAAATCATCCAGCCCCCAGGTGACCGGCAGCTCTACGAGATCGACCGCAGGTCCAAACTGATAGGCCGACTCCAGGTCGAAACGATCACCCGTGCGGCACCAATAGGCCGTGAAGTCATTGCCCATCAGGCTGCTGTCGTAGAGGAATCCATACTCCGTCAGCAGGCCGATGGAGTGTGGGCTCAGATCCCACGACGGGGACCGATAGCCTACCGGACGGGCGCCGGTGACGCGCTCCAGAGACTCCAGACCCTTCTCCAGGATGCGCCTCTCTTCGGCTTCGCCGCCCAGGCCAAGCGGATTCTCGTGGCAGTAGCCGTGGTGGCCGACCTCGTGACCGCGCGAATAGACCTCGGCTACGGTCTGAGGATACGTGTCTGCCGTGTGGCCCGGCACGAACCAGGTACTCTTGATGGTGTAGCGATCCAGCAAATCCAGGAGCCGTACGGCGGCCACGGCTCCAAACTCGCCGCGGGAAATCTTGCTCGGGGAGGTGGCGTTGAAGGTCTTGAGCCAGAGGGAGATGGCGTCGAAATCGAAGCTCAGGCACACCGTGCACTGATCGCTTCTCTCCATTCAAGTCCTCCAGGTCGCGGCGGGCTTCCGGGACCCTGTGTCGTTGCCGTTCAGCGCCAGTCCCTTGGGGTCAGGCCCGAGGTGCCCAACCGATCTCGCTTAGGAAGCCTTCCATCCTGGCCTCGATCTCAGCTGTCGCCCCCAGTCCGAGGACTTCGTCGGCCAGGCGGCGCGCCGATCCACTGTCGAGCAATGCGATCAGGGCCTTGGCCTCCGGGATGCTCCCCGGCGCCATGCTGAACTCGTCCAGCCCCAGGCCGACCAGGATGGGGATGGCCTGGCACATACTGGCCAGCTCGCCACACATTCCGATCCACTTTCCGGCGGCGTGCGCAGCGTCGATCGCCGACCGGATCAGACGGAGGACGGCCGGGTGCAGGGGCTGGAAGAGCGGTGCCACCCGAGCGTTTCCGCGGTCCACCGCCAGCGTGTACTGAGTAAGGTCATTGGTGCCGATGCTGAAGAAGTCCGCCGCTTGCGCGAGACCATCGACGGTCAGCGCCGCCGCGGGCGTCTCCACCATGATCCCCAAGGGCAGTCCGCGCGCGAAGGATCGCCCTTCCTTTTCGAGATCGGCCTCGGCCTGGGACACCAACTCCCGCGCCCGCTGCACCTCTTCCCGCGCGGAGACCATCGGCAGCATGATGCGCACGTCGTGGCCGACGGCCGCCCGCAGGATCGCCCGGACTTGGGTGGTGAACAGGTCGGTGCGCTCGAGGCTGACGCGGATCGCCCGCCACCCGAGGAACGGGTTCATTTCCTTCGGGAAGGACAGGTACGACGGAGGCTTGTCGCCGCCGACGTCAAGCGTGCGGATGATGACGGGCTTCTCCCCGATGGCCTCCAGGATGCCCGCGTAGGCAGCACGCTGTTCGTCCTCCGACGGCGGCTGGCCGGCCCCGAGGAACAGAAACTCGGTACGCAGCAATCCGATGCCTTCCGCCCCGTTGGAGGACGCCTGCCGGGCCGAGGCGAGATCTCCGACGTTGGCCGCCACCTCGACCCGCCGGCCGTCGGCAGTGTGCGCCTCGGCGTGCGCTCCCGAACGCCAGGCTTCTGCCCGCCGGCGCGACGCCTGCTGGCGTCGCCGATAGTCGGAGACCCGCGCCGCCGAAGGCGCCACCCACACAAGCCCCTCGCCTCCGTCCAGGATCAACTCGTCGCCGTCGGCCACCGACTCGAGCGAGGCTTCACCCAGGCCGACGACGGCCGGCAGGCCGAGCGTGCGCGCCAGGATGGCCGTGTGCGATGTCAGCCCTCCACCGGCGGTGCAGAAGCCGAGGGTCATCATCGGATCGAGGCCGGCGGTATCGGACGGCGTCAGATCTTCGGCGACGATCACGGCCGGCTCCCGCAGGCCGCTCAGGTCGAGCGGTGGGCGCCCAAGCAGGATCCGCACCAGCCGCTTTCCGACATCGAGGACGTCGGCGGAGCGAGAAGCGAAGGTCGCGTCGGCCAAGGCGGCCAGCCGATCGGCGATCTCCGTCGCCGCTTCCATCACCGCCCGTTCGACCGGGGCGTTCTGCCGCAGCCGTTCTCGCACGCGGTCGGCGAGCATCGGATCATCGAGCATGACCTGGTGGGCTTCAAAGATGGCGGCTTCCTTGTCGCCGACGCGGGTCGCCACACGGCTTCGCAATTCACCCAGCTCCACCGCGGCCGCGCGACGGGCCTGCTCAAAGCTGCGCCACTCGTCTTCGAAAGCCCCGGCCTGGCGCGGGGGCAGCTCCGCCGGAAGCGACCGGATTCGGTGAGCCGGGCCGACGGCGATCCCCCCGCTGGCGGGGATGCCGCGCAGGCACGTTTCCGTCATGCCTGGGCGTCTCCCTCTATGAAACCGCCTTCCACCAGCGCCCGCAGGGCTCGGAGCGCCTCGCCTTCATCAGGGCCATCGGCGGACACCTGGATCTCGTGCCCGCTCAACACGCCTAGAGTCAGGATCCCTAGAATGCTCTTGGCATCAACCGGCTCGCTACCTGTCGTGACGTTTCGTACCCTCACGCTGGAGGTGAACCGGTTGGCCGTCTGAACGAAGAGGGCGGCCGGACGGGCGTGCAGCCCGACCTCGTGGGTGACCGCGACGCTCGCTTCTACCATGGCACAGGGCACCTCGTCCGACAGGTCCAAGCTCCTGGGGAAACCTTCCGACCGCCAGCCATCGGGTCCTTTATCCCTTTACGAGGCCGGTCCACTCTCGGCAGCAGGTGGCCGCGGGGCAGCTTCCAACAGGTCGGCAAGCTCGCCGATGTCCCGGCACACCGCGTCGGGCTGGATGCCCGAGGTGGAGAGGTCCTCGCGGCGGGTGAAGCCGGTCAGCACGAGGATGGAACGCAGGCCAAAGGCCCGGGCGCCGGCGACGTCGGTGTCCAGGCGGTCGCCCAGGGAAGCGACGCGTGCCCGCGGCAAACCGAGGCGCCCCAGGGCCAACTCGAACAAGTGGGCTGCGGGCTTCCCCATCACCTCCGGGGTTCGGCCGCTGCTGGCCATCAGGGCGGCCATCATCGTCCCGCTGCCGGGCACGATGCCTTCCTCGCTCGGGTACGAGGCGTCGGGGTTGGTAGCGATGAAATCGGCCCCGGCCCGCAGGAGGAGCGTTCCCCGCTTCAAGGTCTCGTAGGTCATGCGCCGATCCATGGCCGCCACGACGACTTTCGCCCCGTCGTCCGTCAGAACGAATCCGGCCTCGGCGATCATGTCGTGGAGCGACGGCTCTCCGATCACATGGACGCGTTCTCCTTGTTGGTAGTGGCGTCGCAGGTACTCAAGGGTGACGGTCGCCGAGCTGATGACCTCAGCCGGCGTCCAGCGGACACCGAAACCGAGGGCTTTCTCGACGAATTCCTCAGGGCGGCGTGACGGGTTGTTCGTTGCCAGGACGTAGCGAATACCGGCTTGACGCAGGACGTCGAAGAAACGCGGCAGGTCCGGGAGCGGTTCCAGGCCGCGCCACAAGACGCCGTCCATATCGATGATCAGCCCTTCCACTGACGTCAGATCCATGGACTCCTCTTGGCGTCACTCGCGAAGGGAGATCACGAGCGCGCCGGGGCCGACGCCGCCGCGGTCGCCTCGAGAATCGCCATGGCGAGGCCGGATAGATCCGCCTGACTGAGGCCCTCGGCGCTCAATCCAAGCGACACCATCGGCGCGTCGGCCCCACGCACCGATAGGTTGGCTTCAACGGCGGCCGCGCCCTCTCCCCGGCGGGCGATGGCGAACCACCCCAGGGGACGAGTCTTCCAAAGGGTGAAGCCGGCACCGGTGAGAGCGCGCAGCCCTGCCTGGAAGATGTCGTCGAGGGGAGCCGGTGGGAGGGAGATCTCATGGCGCACGTCGGGCATCGATACCTCGAGACGGGTAGGGCAAGGCCCGCGGTCAGGTCGCCCGGATCACGGGTTCCGCCGTCCCCGTCAGACTGGGCCTGATGACGGACTTGAGCGACTGCCCTCGCGAGAGAATGAGTTCGATGGCCTTGGTGACGCCATCCAGGCCGAAGCGATGGGTGATCAAGGGCGCGGCCCGCACCCGACCTGCGGCCAGCAGGTCCAGGACCGCTCGCGTGTCCACATGACTGGCCGAGTAGGCGCAGTTGACGTAGATCTCACGGAAGAAGAGATCATAGGCGCTCAGATGCGGGCCGGGATCCCCCGGCGGAGCGTTGATGTGGAGAGTTCCTCCCGGGGCGACCAGCGACACGGCCAGATCCAGCGAGGCGCGGCTGGGCGAGGTGAGGAATACGGCATCCGCCCCGCGGCCCTCCGTCAGCTCTCGCATCTCCGCGACGGCGTCGACCTGGGATGGATTCAGGGTCTTCGTGGCTCCCAGCGCCCGAGCCTGTGCCAACCTCCATTCGTTTCGATCGAGCGAGACAATCTGGGCGGCGGGGGTGAGGCACGCCAGCTGGACGAAACACAAACCCATAAACCCGGCACCGACGACGGCCAGCGTGTCACCGGCGTTCGTTGGCGTGATCCTCAGGCCCTTATAGCAGCAGGCCATGGGCTCGATGACGGTGCCTTCCTCAAAGGAGAGGGATTCGGGAAGACGGTGCGTGTCGAGCCGCACAATCTCGGCCGGCACGCGGAAGTACTCGGCGAATCCCCCGGGGTCCAGGTGCGTCTGATGGAAGTGTTCGCACAGGGTGTAGCGGCCCCTCAGGCACTGGTGACAAGCCATGCATGGGACATGGTGATGGGCGAAGACGCGGTCGCCGATGCGGAAACGGGTCACACCCTCACCCATGGCGACCACCGTGCCGGTCGGCTCATGCCCGATCACACGCGGTGCGCGCGGCAGCTGGTAAACCTCGGCGGTTTCCCCGGCACACAGTCCACAGGCCTCCATCTGGACCAGAAGGTCGCCCGGCTGGAGGGCTGGGACGGGCCTCTCCTCGAGGCGCACGTCGCTGTTGCGATAGTAGACCGCCACCCGCATGGGATCCCCTGCTCGCACCACCTCGGGCCTCCTTCAGTGCCCGGTGCCGTCCGGCACGATGGCCATCTTGATACAGGTACCGGCCATCATCCGACGGAGCGCCTCTTCTACGCCTTCGAGGGGGAGTTCTCCCGTGATCAGACTCGCGGCGTTAATCACACCCGAAGAAATCAGCTCGAACGCCCGCTGGACATCCAGGGGCGTAGCATGGAAGACGCCGTACAGAGTGAGTTCACCGTAGTGGACCCAGATCGTGTCCAGGGTGATCGTCGTCCCGGAGGGGAGACCTCCGAACCACAGGACCCGGCCTCCTTTGCGCACCGACCGCAACGCCGTCAGCCAGGCTTCGGCATCGCCGGCGCTCTCGATGGCCACGTCGACGCCGCGTCCGCCGGTTGCGCGGTGGATCGCCTCAACGGGGTCTTCGGTCTTCGGATTGACCAGGTGGGTAGCGCCCAGGTCGCGGGCGATGGCCAACCGGTCGGGTTTCAGGTCGACCGCGATCACCTGCGCCGCCCCGCGGCGCAGGGCCATCTGCAGATGCATCAGCCCGATCGGCCCTCCCGCGCCGATGATGGCCACATGTTCGCCCGGCTGGATCTGAACGGCATTCTGTCCATGGACGACACATGCCAGGGGTTCCATCACCGCCGCCTGCGCATAGGTCAGGTGGTCGGGGATTTCGAACGTGTTGAGCCGCACCACCGGGGCGGGCACGACGATGTACTCCGCATACGCGCCGGAGTAGAAGAGGAGGTTCTCGCACATGCTGTGCTGGCCGTGTTTGCAGGCGTAGCACTCAAGGCACGGGGCCGAGTTGTGAGGCACCACACGCATGCCTGGGCGAAAGCGCTCCACGCCCGGCCCCACCGCCTCGACATCCCCGGCCAGCTCGTGGCCGAACAGGACTGGAGGCTTGACATTGGGATGGCCTCGCCGGTAGGTCTTGACGTCTGTGCCGCATGTCAAGGCGGTGCGAATGCGCACCAGGATCTCGCCCGGGCCAACCTGGGGCACCGGCACCTGCCTCAGCTCGAGCCGACCCGGCTCGAGGAACATCACGGCGCGCATTGTGTCGTGGGACATCGCGGGCTCCTCGGACGGAATGTCTCAGGCTTTGACGGCTTCGCCCACGGCCGTCCTGGTGTACGCGTGGAGGTATCCGTGGCGGATGGCCGCCACCTCGGCCGGCTTGAGCTCGTTCGGCTGAGTCCCCATGGAACGCACGAGCAACACCAGGCGGCTGGTCATCTCGACGGCCAAGCTCGCCTCGTAGGCCCGCGTCAGGCTGTCTCCCACGGTCAGCAATCCGTGATTCGCCAGAATGACGGCCACGCCGTCGCCGGCGGACTCCAGGGCGATGCGCGCCACTTCGTCGGTGCCCGGTCGGCGGTAGGGCGCCACCGGAACCTGCGCGCCGAGGCAGCCGGCCGCCTCGATCAGGACGACCGGCAACGGATCGTTTTGCAGGCCGTAGGCCGTGGCATAGGGCGCGTGGGAATGAACGACCGCGCCCACGTCGGCCCGCTCCCGATAGAAAATCGTGTGCATGGGCGTCTCGCTGGTCGGCTTCCAGCGTCCTTCGACGAGATGACCGTGCGGATCGACGATCCCGATGTCCTCGACGGTCAGGCTCGCCTTGGGCACGGCGCTCGGGGTGATGGCGATCAGTCCGGATTCGCGGTCGCGGGCGCTGATATTGCCCTGGGCTCCATGCACCAGCCCGTCCAGCACCAGCTGCCGGGCGGTCTCGACAATCTGACGGCGGAGTTCGACAAGAAGCATCGGATCACCTCGTTCGTTCAGGATGCGCGGGACAACCCCGCCGGGCGCGCTTCCAGGCGCCGCACGCCGTCGCACAGGGCCTCGTGAACCATTGCCGCATCCGACGCGCCGGCCAAACGGGCAAGTGTGACGCCATCCTGGAAGAGATCGGCGAGTTGTTTGAGCGCCAGGATCTGTGAGTCGTGATCGGCGATCGCCAGCAGGAACACACCGCCCACCGGGATCTCCTGGTCCGGAGAGCCCATGACGCGGAACAGCACCGGGTTTTCCAGGATGCCGACCGCCATGCAGGACCGCCGGACGTGCTGAGCCTCCGTGTGGGGAAGGGCGATGGCCATCCCTTGCGTGGGAATGCCGGTGGGGAATTCCTCCTCGCGCTGCAGCACGGCCGGCATGAAGTCGGGCGTGACCAGGCCCTTGTCCAGGAGGGCTTCTGCCAGCAACCGTACCACCTCGTCTCGCTGGCGGACTCGGATCCCCGTGCGGATTAGGTCGAGATCCAGCAAATCGATCAGGTTCATGCCCGGCCTCGCGAGGGCGAATCCTTCATCCGCCGGGAAGCCTCCCGGAACGAGGACAGTCCCCGCGCCGGATCCCCCTCGGCCCACACGGCCCGTCCAACGACCAGCACATCGGCGCCGGCATCGACCAGCTCAGGGACAAGGTCGGCCCGCAGACCGCCGTCCACCTGAAGCTGGATCCGCCGGTCGCCGATTCGCCTTCGGGCTTCGCGGATCTTTTCCAGGCACGCCGGTAGGAAGGCCTGGCCGGCGCGGTCTGGATCGGAAGTCAGCAGGTGCAAGATCTCCACTTCCTCCAGGACGAAGGGGAGGACCTCAAGATCGGTCGAGGCATTGAAGGCCACGCCCGGGGTCTTTCCCAGCGCCCGGATTTGACGCAGCGTTCGGAACAGGTAGGGACAGGCTTCGACGTGGACCGTGATGCGATCGGCCCCCGCCTGCGCAATCTGCTCCAGGTAGTCTTCCGGCCGGGCCAACTCGACGTGGACGTCGAACGGGAGCTTGCTGTGCGGCCGCAGGGCCCGGATCATCCCGGGCCCGAAGGTCAGGCTCGGAAGGAAGACCCCGTCCTCCAGATCGACATGGATCAGGTCGGCTCCAGCCGCTTCGGCCGCTTGCACGGCCCAGCCCAAACGGCTGAGGTCCGCGGCGGCGACCGATACGGCGAGCTGCACAGGAAACGCCATCAGCCTCAAGCCCCCCGAGCGCGACGCACTTCCGCCATGTAAGCCCGGACCCGGTCCGGGTCGACGGCATTCCACGTCACGCCCTCAAGCTTGAGGCCGGTGCCGACGATGGCGCCGTCGGCGACGCTCAACGTCCGGGCGATCGTCTCGGCCCTGGTTCCGGTGTTGGCCAGTACGACCTGATCCGGGACAGCCTGCTTGACTTGCTCCAAATCCGACAACCCCACTTCGACGCCGGTCATGACACCGGAGACGCACAGGCCATCGGGGAGCGAGCTGAATGCCACCGAGCGGGCGATCTCGGCCAGGCCGCGAGTGCCCAGCGGGCTGGCGAATTCCGCCGAGATGTTGAACAGAAGTCGCACGGAGCCGGCGTCGATCGACTTGCGGTAGCGCAAGACTTCGCCACATTGAGTGGTCCAGAGCCCCATGTCGCTGGCGTACGTCCCGGTGAAGACCTCCCGGACCCACTGACCCCCGGTCGCCTTGGCCACGGCCACGGCCGCCGCCGGGTCCCACAGGATGTCAACCCCAAAGGGGATGCGGATCGTCGGGCGGATTTCGCCGATGGCGCGCGCCATGGTCGCCACGGTCACCGGGTCCGCCCGCATCTGGTAGGGGCGGTCATTCTCGTTGCAGAACATCATCCCGTCCATGCCGCCGGCTTGCAGCGCCTCGACATCCTGGAAGACGCGATCGAGAGCGGTTTGAAGACCGGTGCGATCGTCGTACAGCGGCGCGCCCGGAAGAGGCGGGAAATGCACCATCCCGATCACGACCTTGTCGTGACCGAAGACTTCCTTCAGCCAGCTCATGCACGCGCCTCCTGAACGTCCGGCATGCCGTTCATCCGCGCCCCAGATCCAACCCTTTGTCCATTCGGCCGAGCGCCTCGGCCAGCAGGCGGATCAATCCCTCCATATCGGGTGTCGACCCGACCTCGATCGGCGAATGGGTGAACCGAGTGGGGAAGGCCACGTCGACACACGGGATCCCCTCGCGCAGCACCGCCAGATAGGAGGTGTCGCCCAACCCGCCCAGGAAGACCGAATGCTGGACCGGAAGGCTCATGGCCTTGGCCGTGTCCGTCAGGAACGCGCGCAGCTTGGGGTTGGGGATCAGTCCGTTGAGCGTCCCGCGGCCGTGGAAGGTGTAGTGGCTGATGACCGGGCCGCCGCCGAAGTGCACATCGCTGACCTGCTTCAAGTCGGGCGTGTCGCAGGAAACGGACACATCCAACCCGATCGCCAGATCGGGGTTGATGGCGAAGCCGGCGGTCACCACGCCGCGAATGTTGAATTCCTCCTGGACCGACCCGACGACATAGACCGTTGCCTTCGGCCGGCGCTCGGCCAGCAGGCGCAGGACCTGTACGAGGACGAAGCAACCACCCCGGTTGTCTAGCGCCTTGCCGGCGAATTGGCCTCCCGGCATCTCTTCGAAGAACCCCTGATAGGTGACCGGCGTGCCGGGGTAAAGGCCGAGCGCCTCGGCTTCCGTGCGCGAGTGCGCCCCGACGTCGACGTACAGGTCGGGGATGGGTACGACCTTGAACTTGTCCTCCGGCGGTGTGACGTGATGCGACTTGGCACCGACGATGCCCAGCCGGTCCCCCATCGAACCACGCATCACCAGGCGCTGTCCAGGAAGGCTCTTTTCCGGCACGCCGCCGACACGCGTCAAGCGCACGAACCCGTCCGCTTCGATCTTGCGCACCATGAACCCGATCTCATCCATGTGGGCGAAGATCATCACCTTCGGCGAGGCCGGATCGGATCCCGGCAGGCGGCCGATGACGTTCCCCAGCCGGTCAACCCGGACCTCCGGGAGGAAGCGGGAAAACTCCCGCTTCATGATGGCGATCATGTCTTCCTCGTGCCCGGAGAGGGCCGAGGTCAGGCACATCTCTTCCAGCAGGCGAAGATCCACCGCCGCATTCATTTCGCCTTGCCTGATCGTTTGCGGGCCTCGTAGCGCGCCCGAACCGCATCGACGGCCTTCCGGTCCTGCGGGGACAGGGCAAAGGGAGTCTTCGCCCACAGCGCCCCAAGGAAGGCCTGGACGCGTTTGTTGTGACGGGGGAAGACCAGGGCCAGGATGGCCGCCGCCACCACCACCGTGTTGACGGCCAGGCTGTTGGCGACATACCAGTCCAGGATCTTCATCCCGGAAGGGCCGAGGGCCCAGGCGAGGAGTTGTTGGACCATGCGATCCTCTTTCCGCAGTGTGGGGGACGGGGGCCCGGAGGCCGGGCCCCCGTCTCGACCCGACCTACTTGCCGAAGAACAGTTGCGACAACATCACCAGCACCCACCCAAAGGGATTGCCGAAGCCGGAAATCTGGGTCGCGCCCTCCGGGAAGGCGTAGCCGATGCTCTGGGCCGTGGCGGTGATCAAGGGGGTCCAGATCGAACCCATGTACATGATCACGATCATGATCACGATACCCGTGATGAGCGTTCGCCAGAAGCGCCCGCGCATGAACGGGGTTGCCATGACCACGAAGAAGGGCGTCGCCGCCAGGTCCCCGAACGGCAGCATCCGGTTGCCGGGCAGGATCACGGCCAGGAGCAGCGTGATCGGGACCAGCAGGAAGGCCACCGTCAGCGTCAGGGGCTCGCCGATCATCAGAGCCGAGTCCATACCGATGTAGAACTCGCGGCCGGCGAACCGCTTCTGCAGGAACTCGCGCGCCTGTTCCGACAGCGGCACGAGGCCTTCCATGAGGATGGCCACCACGCGCGGCATGAGCAGCATCACGGCCGCCATGCCCATGGCCAGCTGCAGCAGCTTGCTCAGCAGGTCGCCGAACGCCAAGCCGGCCGGGACGTACGCCAGCAGGCCGACGATCAGTCCCAGGATCAGACCGATCAGCACCGGCTCGCCGAAGACGCCGATCCGCTCCCGCAGTCGCTCCAGGTCGGACTTCTGGGCGGCCTCGGCCGACTTCTCCAGACCGATCAGGTCGAAGAACTTCATCATCGGCCAGACGATGAGCATCGAGGCCGTCGCCCAGCCGTGGGCGATCGACAGGTCGGGCCAGTTGAAGTACTTCTGGATGACCGGCGCCGTCCGATCGGCCACCACCAGGGTGAAGGCGGCGTGCAGGACCGACCCGAGGATCCCAAGCCAGAAGATGCCCGTGGCCACGAAGATCAGGGATCCGGTGTAGGCCCAGTGCCAGTAGTTCCACAGATCGACGTCCACCGTCTTCGTCAGGCGCAGGACGAGCATGATGATGTTGACCAGGAGCCCCACGACGAAGATGATCGAGCCGATCTGTGTTCCGAAGGCGATGGCCGCCGCCACGGGCCATCCCACGTCGATGGCGTTGAGGGTCACCCCCCAGTTCTTCACCATCCCTTCAGCCGCCGGTCCCAGGTACTGGAACAGCAGGCCGATGATCAGGTTGATCCCGATGAACCCGATCCCGACGGTGATCCCGGCGCGCAGGGCTCGGCCGAACTTCGCGCCCAGGACCAGGGCCAGGAGGGTGATGATGATGGGCATCATCACGCTCGGGCCGAGACCTGTGATGAAGTCGTAGACGGACTTGATAACGTCCATGGAATCGTTCCCTCCGAAGAGAAGCGTTCGTTAGGTCGAACGAAGCGTGTTGACGATCTCCTGCTTGACCTGTTCCATCCCCACTCCGCTGATGAAGGGGATGCCGCTGATCACCGGGATCGCCACGTCCACCACCTGTGTGGTCGCCACAATCAGGTCGGCGTCCTTCGCCGCATTCTTCGCCTCCGACGTCATGCAGCGTCGGATGTCGGCCTCGATCCCGTGTTCGCGCAGCAGTTCTTCCACCTTCATCGCCACCATGGTCGAGGTTGCGATCGCGGTGCCACACACGATCAAGACTCGTTTCTTCCGTCCCGACGCCATGTCTTCACCTCCTTTCCGCGGGGCTTCCGCGGTTACCGGGCGACGGCAGGATGTCGGACGGGTTTGCGACCTGCGCCCCTGCCTGGCCCGCTCCAGAAGCGCCCGGGTGCGACGCCGGAAGGCTCTGGCGAATGGAGTCGACCAGTTGACGGCTATTGCGATAGAAGACTCCTTCCAGGTCGCTCGTCGTCAGGCCGGCCTGGTCGGCCCCGCGCACGATCGCACGGATCGATTCGTAGGCCATGTAGGTGCAACGCAGAGTCTCGCCCCCGGGCGACAGACTCCACGGATAAGCTCGCCGCGTCACAAACAGATTGACCCCGTTGACGCACACCACCTGGCCATGGACGGCGCTGTTGGGCAGGTCGGACCCATACAGGACCCGTGAGGCGTCGAAGTGCTCGAACAGAAACCGGAATACGCCGTCGTTTTGGATGAAGGTGGTGTCGATGTACAGGTTGGGCAGGTCGAGGACGGCCGGCAGGCCCTGCTCGACGGTCCACTCGCAGTACGAGCGGCCGACGTGAGCCAGGACTATGCGGGCCCGTGGGAAGGCCTCGGCCAAACGATGCAGCGCAGCCAGATTGGTCGGGTCGGGAAGGCGGCCGGCGCGCGGGACATGGATCAGCACGATCAGGCCCAATTCGTCGGCGACCTGCATGTGTTCAGCCGTCAGCATGTCGTCCAGCAACACGTCGTTCTGGGATTTGCCGCGCACGAAGGCCCAGTACGGTTTGAGGCCCACGAAGCCGCCCGCCACCACCTGCTGCCGCACGTAGTCGGCCCCGTGTTCCGGCCGGACTAGCATGAGCCCCGACATTCCCGGTTGGGCTCGGCTCGCCTCAGCGATGTGCTGGTTGTTGCGCTCCACGTCCATTTCGGCAAAAGGGAAGCCGAACGAGAGACACTCGACCGACCTTCCCGGAAAGAGGCGTCCAAAGGTGTCTTGCAGGTCGGGGAAGGGGAAGTGATCCGTGACGAAGACAAGGGAGGCTGACTTGCGCGTCTCGGCGGATGGAGGCTGCGAGAAGTCGGTCCGGCGCCAAGCGTGGGTATGGAAATCGAAGAACGTCGGCGGCAGGACCGGCTCGATCTCGCGCTGGTAGACGGGAAAGTCGACTTGTTCCCACACCTCCGCATCGAATTCGGGGATGTCCGGATTCACCGGGGACTCTCTTCCCCGGCTGGCGGCCGTCGCCGGCTTCGGAGTCGGGCGAGCTTCGACTTCACGCTGTTCCCCGGAGGACGTGCTCGGGGCGCGCCAGGCTTTGCCGGATCCGTTCCACATCCTCCGGTCCGACCAGCGGGCTGACCGTGATCACGGGCACACCGTTGCAGGTCACCCGAGCCGTGCTGATCACGGCATCGATGTGCTTCGCCTCCAGGCGACTGAGATTCCGGATCGACGTGATCTCCACGATTTCGAGCTCGGGCAGGCGCCGCTGCAATTGAGAGACCATCATCCAGGCTGTCACACCCCCACTCGGACAGACCACCACCACCCGCGGCCGCCGCGCCGCCCGCGAGCGCAGGTTCATCTCGTGGGCGATGCCCATGTACATCGTCACGTAGCCGACCTCGTCGGGGGGCAGGGGCACGCCGATCCGGGCTGAGTGCTCGGCCAGGAAGTCCTCCGCCGCCAGCCACAGGTCCGGATAGACCTGCCGGATCTCCGCCAGGAGGGGATTGCGAATAAGGAGGCCGTGGCGGGCGCGATCTACGGCTCGCGCTAGATGCTCCGCCAAGCGGTCCAGCACTTCCGGATGCGTCAAGTCCTCCCCCAGGCGACGTCCGATCTCCCGCGCCAGAAACATGGCCAGGTCGGTGAACTCGCCCGGGGCGGCTTCTGCAGAAGGCTCGCTCCCATCAGCATCCGGTTGCGGGCCCGACGTTCGAACGTCGAGAGCCAAGTGGGCTCGCTCTGTTTCAGGCAGGTGAAAGCCGCCTTCCTGCAGGAACGCGCCGGCTGCCGCGCTCACGGCCGCATACTCAGGCGTCCCCTCCACGTGGTCCGCCGAGGGCCACGCCGGCTCCAGGGTGTATCCGGCACCTGAGCGCCGCACGGCCACGGCCCAGGCCAGAGCCAACATCAGGTGATCGATGTCGCTGAAGCGACGATGCAGATGCGTTTCGATCCGAGTAACCGATCTCCACGCCGAATCCAGCCCCCAGCTCCGCAGCTCGCGGAGGAGAATCGTTGTGAACGGCCGCTCGGCCAGGCGGACCCCCGGCACCGGCAACCGCCCCCACAGCGCCAAGTCCAGAAGCAGCGCCTCGACCTCGGCTTCCAAGACCAACGCGATCAGCGCCCGCCGCCGGTCTTCCTCGCGGCCCACGACCATCTCGCCCAGGCGGGGCCGTCGCAACAACGCCAGCCGGTGGCCCGACAGCCACGGCTCGGCGCGAGTCAGGTCCCGCGATAGCGTTGCCAGCGAGACAGGGATCCGCGCTTCCAAGTGCCGGCGCGTCAGCGGACCGTTGGCGGAAAGGAGGAAGAGCAGCAGCAGTTGTTGGCGCTCGGCCGGCGAGACGGAGAGGAGATGTTCCCCGGCCACCAGAGCGTCGGTCATGGCGTGGCGCGTCGGAGCGTCCACAAGGAGCCCGACGCCAAGCTTGGGTCCAATGCTCAGCTGAGCGCCTTGACGGGAGACCCACTGGCGAATCATCGGGAGGTTGTAGCGGACCACGCGGGCGGACAGACCAAGGCGGCTTCCAAGTTCGTGAGCGGCCACTGGTTTGGTTGAGTGTAGGAGCAGGGAGACGATGGCGGCCTGGCGAGAGTCGAGCTCAGGCATGGTCCCGCTGCGGAGCGGTTGTTGCCATTCTATGGGAGCCGCCCTGGCCGTCGATACTCTAATGTGACACTTTGCGTCCGGTCATATGTCACACTTTGATACGAGTCGTCCCGGCGCTTGTGGCGGGCGTTGAGCAAGCAGAACAGGACCTCGGCCTGCGTTGCCTGGGCTCCCGAGATTACACTCGGGGTGTTCATCCCGTCCGGGACGGCGACCGGCCCTCCAACGGATGCGGAGTGCTGCAACTCAAGCCGACGCGGGGCCGGCCTCGCCGCGGAAGTCAGGACGAAAGCGACGGCGCCCCAGCCTCACTCGCACGTACGGAGGTCCACATGAAGCTAGGCCTGCAAATCGTCCGTTTCGATTGGACCGGCAGCCCCGCCAATATCGGCCCGACGCTGCGAGACATCGGCCAGGCTGCCGAAGCAGCCGGGCTGGATAGCCTATGGGTAATGGACCACTTCTTCCAGATCCGCGGCATCGGCCCGGTGGCGGACCCGATGTTGGAGGCTTATGCCACCCTGGGCTACCTGGCTTCCGCTACGGCGCGGATCCACCTCGGCACGATGGTCACGGGCGTCGTCTACCGATATCCCGGCATCCTCATCAAGACAGCGACGACGCTGGACATTCTTTCAGGCGGTCGAGCGTATTTCGGCGTCGGGGCTGCCTGGTTCGAACGCGAAGCCCGCGGCCTGGGCGTGCCATTTCCGTCGACGAAGTCACGCTTCGAGTTGTTGGAAGACACCTTGCGCGCCGCCCACCAGATGTGGGCCGGCGCCACCCAACCGTTTCAGGGGAAGCACGTCCACATGAAGGAGCCGCTCGCGCAACCGGCCCCTCTGACCCGGCCTCATCCGCCCATCCTGGTCGGTGGCGGGGGTGAGCGCAAGACCCTGCGCCTGGTGGCGCAGTACGCCGATGCCTGCAACCTCTTCACCGGCGACCTCGCCAACATGCGCCACAAACTCGACGTGCTGCGGCGGCACTGCGATGACGTCGGCCGGCCGTACGATGAGATCGAGCGCACCGCTCTGGCCACGATCGCCTTCGATCGGTCGAAGGCATCGGCCTCCCGGATGATTGAGGACTGTCGTCGTTGGGCCCAGGCGGGGATCCAGCACCTCATCTTCTCGATGGCGAACGTCCACGAGGTCGGGCTGCTGGAGAGCCTGGGACGGGAGGTCGTCCCAGTTGTTGCGGAGTTCTAGATGCCGTTCAAGAACCCGAGCGAGCCTACGCCCGCCGTGCAATCAACCGTTCCTTTACGCGGCGACCGGCGCTCGCCACGGGAGGCCGACTAACCCCCGGTCGTCTCTTGCCGCCTGCGCCGGCGCGCAGCGCGCTCATCGCCGCCGGAGGCGCCGCGGTGCGCCGCCAGCCATGCCGCGCAGTTTTCGTCAACGCCCATCAGCACATCAGCGGCGTAGATCGCCTTGCGGATCGACTCCTCCAGCGGATTGGTGATCGCCGACGTCAGCCCACAGGCGATGGCCATGGTCAGGAAGGCGGCGTTCAACGTGGGTCGATCGGGCAGTCCGAAGGACACGTTCGACGCGCCGCAGCACGTATTGACTCCGAGCTCTTCCCGCACCCGCCGCAGGATGGCAAAGGCCGAGCTTCCGGCGCTGCGCATCGCCCCGATCGGCATGACCAGAGGGTCGATGAGAACGTCCTCGCGAGGGATCCCAAACGCTTCGGCGCGCTCGACGATGCGCTTGGCCACGGCGAAGCGCACGTCGGGATCCTCCGAGATCCCGGTTTCGTCGTTGGACACGCCGATCACGGCCGCACCATGTTGCCTGACCAGCGGAAGAACGCGTTCGAGGCGTTCTTCCTCCGCAGTGACCGAGTTGACCAACGCCTTGCCCTGGTAGGCCGCCAGGCCCGCTTCCAGCGCGGCCATGATCGACGAATCGATGCTCAACGGCACGTCGACGGTCGCCTGCAGGACGCGGATCGCCTCGGCCAGGATGGCCGGTTCATCCACCAACGGCATCCCGGCATTGACGTCCAGCATGTGCGCGCCGGCCGCCACCTGCGCCAGCGCGTCGGCCTTCACCCGCTCGAAGTTCCCAGCGGCCATCTCGGCCGCCAGCCGGCTGCGGTTCGTTGGATTGATGCGTTCGCCCACCAGCACGAAGGGTCGGCCCGGGCCGATGCGGACCTCCTTCGCCGGCGAGCTCAGGACGGTTTCCATGCCGATGTCGCCTCCTCCACCGCCGCCAGCCCCCTGTTGACCACCCGGCGCGGGATCAGCCCGGCCTCCTCGATGATCTCTGCCACGAGCTCCTCCTGGCGGTAGGCCATGACGTGCACGCCGCTCACCCCTTCGATCTCTTGCACCTGCTGGATGATCTCCACGCACAAGCGCTTGCCTTCGTCCCGCTGCCGGTCTTGCGGCACGCTCCCCAGCCTGCGGATGACGTCATCCGGGATGGCCACGCCGGGCACGTGCTCCCGCATCCACTCGGCGGCGTGCGCCGAGCGCAGCGGGCCGACACCGATGAGCAGGAAGGCCTTGCGGTGCAGCCCCAGATCCCGCACGCCGGCCATGAAGCGGCGCAGAGCGGGCACGTCAAAGCAGAATTGCGTCTGGATGAAATCCGCGCCGGCGTCGATCTTCTTCGCCAGCCGCAGCGGGCGGACGTCCAGGGGTGGGGCGAACGGATTCTCAGCGGCGCCCAGGAAGAAGGCCGGGCGGGCTTCGAGCGGGCGTCCGCTCAGAAAGCGACCGTCGTCACGCAGCAATCGCGCCGTGCGCAACAGCGAAATCGAATCGAGGTCGAAGACCGGCTTGGCTTCCGGTTGATCGCCGGCCTGCACGCCGTCGCCCGTCAGACACAGGATATTGCGCACGCCCATCGCCCCCGCGCCCAACAGGTCGCCCTGGATGGCGATGCGATTCCGGTCGCGGCAGGAGACCTGCATCACCGGCTCGTAGCCGGCGCGCGTCAACAAGGCGCACATGCCGACGCTCGACATGTGGACGTTGGCGCCCGAGGCATCGGTGGCGTTAATGGCATCGCACACCGAAGCCAGCACCAAGGCCCGGTCGTAGACCGCCTGCGGGTCGGCACTGTCGGGCGGATTGAGCTCGGCCGTGACCGCGAATCGGCCCGATCGCAGCACGCGTTCGAGGCGCGATCCGGCCCTGAGCGGAGCGAGGGGCTGAGCTGTTCCAGCCTCCGAGCGACCGCGGAGCGTCCCCTTGGGAAGTCGAAGGGTCACGCCTCCCACCCCGTTGGCACTCCGCTCCGGCCGATGACTTCGTTGATCCAGGCCGATGTGCCCTGCAGGCGCCGGTCGACCGGAGGTTGGACGCGACGGATCTGGTCACCAAACAGCGGCATACTCTTCGAGCGCTGCCACGCTTCCACCCACACGCACATCATCTCCGGCTTCACTTCGCACCGGCCGTCTGGGCGGACGCCTCCACATGGCCCGTTGCGCAATTCCTTGGGGCAGGTCATCGGGCAGGTCATCCCGGTCATGTGCAGGATGCATTGGCCGCACATCCGGCAGTCGAAGACCGGCCCCTTGGTGAGCTCTTCGCCGGCGACAAAGACATGCTCGATCGTTCCCCCGGGGCGGAGCAAGGGCCGCGCTGCGCCGAGGGCGGCTCCGGCGGCACGGTAGGCCCATTCCAGCAACCATGGCGCGTTCTGAAGGAAGCTCATTCGACCATGTCCGGCTGACAATGCAGCCGTCCGGTCAACTCCCGCAAACGCGTCATTCTTCCGCTCCACCGCGCGCCGCCAACGCCGCCAGGCGGGATTGCGGGTACGCCGCCTCCAGCTCCTCGGCCGCGGCTTGCGCCAGCGTTTCGGGGTCTCCGGGGCGCTCCTCGCCTTCGGTCGATCGCCATTGGCCGAGATAGTCGTCTGTCCCGGAAAGACCGGCGCGCATGGCCGCCTCATCAATAGCCTGTTGGAAGCGACCCGAAAGCGGGCGCGCTGCCCGCTGCGATCCCTGGCGCGCCTTCACTTGCGCCGGGATATCGCGCCAGTAGACGATCTGCACGCGCGTCATCTCCGCGCCTCTCGGGGGATCATCGATTCATCAGCTCCACCAGGCGAGTCTCCAGGCCACCGAGGCCGACCCGCCGCACTTCCAGAGGCAGGCCGAGGGCGTCGGCGGCATGTTCGGCGGCAGTCAGCAACGACGGCTCGTCGGTCTGGGCCAGGTAAACGACGCGCGTGTAGTTGCCGAAGTAATCTCGGCGCAGCTCCGGATGCCGATCGATTCCCAGGTTCTCGATCACCAGGTGGTCGAACGAGCGCGCCAGGTAGTCCGTGAGGAAGAACGTGCCCGGCGCCTCTTTCATGATCTCGGCGAATTGGCCGTCGGCGTACATCTCGTAACAATGAGGTCCGGCGAGCCGCTCGACGCCCTCCTCGGCCAGGACGGCGTCGAGTTGACCGCGCGTGCCGCATTCCCCGTAGACCACAATCACGCGGCGGTAGCGTCCACGCGCTTGCCGGATGCGCTCGCTCACCGCCGGCGCGATGCCCTCGGGATGGTTGTGCAGCAGCGAGGCGACTCCCAGCACATCGGCGTCCCAGCCGTAGCGATCGCGCAACGCCAGCACTTCGCGCGCCAGGGCCCCGCACGCAATCAGAGCCGTGCCTCGGGGCGACCGACCCGCATCCGGCTGACTCTTCATCCCGACTCGCCTCTCATTTAGGCGGCCAGCTGCCCGCGCAGCGCCTCCGCCATCGCCCGCAGATGGGCCGGCGTGCTGCCGCAGCAGGCGCCGATGATGCGCGCCCCGAGAGCGGCAGCGGCGCGGGCGTATTCGCCCATGGCCTCGGGCGAAGCCCCATAGACCGCCCGGCCCTGGATCAGTTGAGGTACCCCGGCGTTGGCTTTCGCCACCAACACTGCTTCCGGCGCGGCCGCATGCATCTTCTCCAGGACGCCGATGATCTCCTCGGGTCCGTTCCCGCAGTTGCCCCCGATGGCGTCGGCGCCCCACGCGCCCAACGACGTGACCGCCTGCTCCGGGCTGACACCCATCATCGTGTGCCCGCGCGTGTCGAACGTCATCGTCGTCAGCAACGGGATATCGGCCGAAGCCTGGCGGGCGCCTTCCATCGCCGCCCGCATTTCCTCCAAGTCCGACATCGTCTCAATCCACAGGACATCGACGCCGCCCTTGACCAGTGCCCTGGCTTGCTCGGCAAACGCCGCGGCGGCGTCCTCGAACAAGGTCTCCCCCAGCGGCGCGAGGATCGTCCCGCTGGGTCCGATGTCGCCGGCGACGAGCGCTCCGTTTCCGGAGGCATCCACTTCGGCGCGAGCGATCAGCGCCCCGGCCATGCTGAGCTCGGCCACGCGGCCTTCCAGCCCGTGCAGTCCGAGACGGAAGCCGTTCCCGCCGAAGGTGTTGGTCAGGATCAGGCGCGCCCCGGCTTCCAGGTAGCCGCGGTGGATGGCGCGCACCCGATCGGGATACTCGACATTCCAGCGCTCGGGCGGATCGCCGAACTGCAGGCCGGCGTCGAAGAGCATCGTCCCCATGGCGCCGTCGGCCAGCACAACGCCGGGGCGTGCCAGAAGCTTCGCCCAGCGATCGTGGGTCACCCCAACGCCTCCTTTGTGCGGGCTGGTGAAAGCGTTGGGGTCACCCCAACGCCTCCTTTCCACCCGTTTCGGTGCACCGAGGCGGTGTGCGGGCTGGTGAAAGGGATGGGGTCACCCCAATGCCTCCCTTGTGCGGACCGTGGAAAGCATTGGGGTCATCCGACCGCCTCGCCGCGTTTGATCGCCACCAGCTTCTTGGCGGTTTGCACAGCCACGGCCGCGTCGCGGCAGTAGGCATCGGCCTCGATCTCTTCGGCGAACGCGGCGTTCAGCGGCGCTCCACCGACGAGCACGATCAACTCCGGACGGATCCCGGTTTCCTTGAGGGTCTTGATCACGACACCCATGTAGGGCATGGTCGTCGTCAGCAGGGCGCTCATGCCGAGAATGTCGGGCTTGTGCTCATGAATGGCAGCCAGGAACTTGTCGGCGTCGACGTTGATCCCCAGATTGACGACCTTGAAACCGGCCCCCTCCATCATCATCGCCACCAGGTTCTTGCCGATGTCGTGGATGTCACCCTTGACCGTGCCGATGACCATCGTCCCAATCTGCGGCGCGCCGGTCTCGACCAGCAGCGGGCGAAGGATCTCCATACCGGCCTTCATCGATTTGGCGGCCATCAGCACTTCCGGCACGAACAGGATCCCGTCGCGGAAGTCATCGCCGACGACATCCATGCCGGCCACAAGCGCCTTGGTCAACACCTCGTAGGGCATCCAGCCGCGCCGCAGGAGCTCCTTCACGCCGGCCACGACCGGTTCCGCCAGGCCGTCGTACAGGTCGTCCTGGATGCGTTCGACCAGAGGCTCGGTTTCCATCTTCGTCAGATCAACGTCTTCGCTCATGCGCTCCTCGAAGCTCCCGTGACCACCGCTTTCCGCCGCTGGCTGGGGCGGACCGCGTCCGGCGACGGCGACGGGAGGATATCGGCCAGGTGAGGGAACGGATCGGTCGCATGCGGCAGACCCATGGCGGCGACGAATTCCGGCTGGAACTCCGGGTCGGTGGCGATCTGAACGTGCTCCACCCAACCCGCCAGCCGCGCCGCTTCGGCCCGCAGCCCCCGATTCAACAGGGCCAGGCGGGCTCCGTCGCCGGCGGCGTTGCCCACGGCCAGGACACGGTCCAGCGGCGCATCCGGAATGAGACCCAGGACCATGGCGTAGCGCGGGTCGATCGTGTTTCCGAAGGCGCCCGCCAGCAACACGCGATCGACGGACGGCTGGCGGCGATGGCGCAGCAGCAGCTTGGCTCCGGTGTACAGAGCGGCCTTGGCCAGCTGGATGGCGCGAACGTCGTTCTGGCTGACGACGATGTCGTGGCCGGTGGCGCTGTCGGCGGCGGTCACCAAGACATACGCGGCGCTGCGCCCTTCCCGCCTCACCCGGGCAGAACGTTCCGCCGCGTCGTCCGCGAACCGGCCGCCGGAGTCTATCACGCCCGCCAGGAACATCTCGGCCACCGCCTCGATGATGCCGCTGCCGCAGATGCCCGTGGCGCGGGCTGGAGACGGAAGCGGGCGTTCCGCCTGGCCGTCGATCCAGCCCTCGTGGCCGATGACTTTCAGCCTGGGCTCGAGCGTCGCCGGGTCGATCCGCACGCGTTCGATCGCCCCGGCGGCGGCCCGTTGGCCGTGGCTGATCTGGGCGCCTTCGAAAGCCGGACCGGTGGGGCTCGAGGCGCACGCCAGGCCCTTCCGGTCCCCGACGGAAATCTCGGCGTTGGTGCCGACGTCGACGATCAGCAGCGTTTCTTCCGACGTCTGCGGCGACTCGGCCAAGAGGACGGCGACGTGATCGGCGCCGACATGACCGGCGATGCACGGCAGGGTGTGCACGCGAGCAGCCGGGTTCAGGTGAAAGCCGAGGTCACGGGCTTTGATGTCCACCGCCGCGCTGACGGCCAACGCGAACGGTGCCCCACCCAGCCCGCTCGGATCGAGGCCCAGCACCAGGTGGTGCATCACCGGATTGCCCACGACGACCGCGTCGAGGATGTCGTCCAGCGAGCGCCCGGCCGAGGCCGCGGCGCGCTCGGCCAGTTCGTTCAGGGCGCGCACGACGGCCCGGTGCAGGCGATCGACACCTTGCGGCTCCGTCATGGCATAGCTGACCCGGCTCATCAGGTCCTCGCCGTAGCGGACCTGAGGATTCATCGTCGCTTCGGTCGCCAGCAGAGCGCCCGTGCGCAGATCGCACAGGTGAGCGACGATCGTCGTTGTTCCGACGTCGATCGCCAGGCCGCAGGCGCCTTCGGCGTAGCCCGGCTGCACGCGGATCACCTCGCGGTCCTGCCACAGGCCGACCGTCAACGTATGGCCTCCCGCCTGCAACGCCGGCTGCAGCTGCCGCAGGGTCAGCGGATCGATCGTCAGATCGTGCAGCTTCCACTGGTCGGCAAGCGCCGCCTGCAGGCGCTCCCAGTCGCCGCCGTGCGATCCCAGATTCGCCGCCTCGACTTCGACGTACACGGCGCGCACGGCCGGATCGACCTCGACCGCCCGTTCGACGGCGGCCTTGGCGATGACCTGCTTGTGCGCCTGACTTTCCTCCGGCACGACAATCAGAACGTCGCCGACGACCTTTGCGGCGCAGGCCAGCCGGCGGCCGCGAATCCCGTGGGCGTCGCAGTACTCGGCCTCGACCTGCCCAACGGGGGAAAGGCGGCCGTCATCGGAAGTGATCCCGTGCTTGGCGAACGCTCCCGACTCGACGACGACCTGGCATTTGCCGCAGGTCTGGCGCCCACCGCAAATCGACTCGATCTCGACGCCGAGCTGACGAGCGGCATCGAGCAAGTTGGCGCTATGCGCGACCGAACCTCGCCGGCCGGAGGGCATCAGGATGAGCGTATGGGTGGATGTGGTTACGGGATCAGCCATCAGCCGTCAGCCATCCGTGTTGCCGGTAGCCGCAGGCTTCAGCCTGCGGTTTCGTTTCTGCGAGAACAAGTCACGAATCTCCAATCACCAAACCACCGCTCACCCCAACAACCCGATCGCCACCACGCCGCAGGCGACCAGAGCGGCGCCCACCAGACGCATCGGACCGCCTTGTTCCTTCAGCACATAGACGCCGTAGGCGGCCCCCAACACCACGCTCACCTCGCGGATCGCCCCGGCGTAGCTGGCCGGCGTGCCCGCGGCCATCGCCAACAGGACCAGACCGTAGGCCGCCAACGTGGTGAACCCGGCCAGGATGATCCCCCACTTCGAAAGGCGCCACTCGTCGCGCAGACCGCTGCGACCAACAAACCACACCGTCCACGGCGCCACCCACAGAAGGGTAATCCACAGCGCCAGATAGGTATAGAGCAGCGGCGGCACGTAGCGGATCCCGACCTTGTCGATAGCGGTGTAGCCCGAGATGCAGACTCCCGCCGCCACCGCCCAGCGCGGTCCGCTCTGGCGCAGGGCGGCGAGCGGCTCGCGCCACGCGCCCGGCCGCGGCAGGTTGACGGTGTACAGCCCCAGGGCGATCAACCCCACCCCGATGACCCCGCCGGCGGTCAGCGGCTCGCGCAGGATGAGGCCGGACCATACCAGCAAGAGCACGGGCCCCACGCCGCGCGCCAGCGGATAGACCACCGAGAGGTCGGCGCCGCGATACGCCAGGGCGATGGCGATGAAGTAACCCGCCTCGAAGATCGAACTGAAGGCCATCAGCGCCCAACCGATCGGCGGAATCGAGGCGCGCGTCAGAATGACGATGGGCGAGAAGAGGATGGCCGACCACAGCAGCATCCAGCCGACGAAAGCCGACCGATCGCGGCTGCGCTTGAGGGCGATGTGCGTCACGACGTGCACGCCGGCCGCCGTCAGCAGGAGGAGCAGGTTGGCGAGGGTCATAGGCTATCAGCCGCGGCATGAGACCTCAGGCGGCGGCCTCCGCTCGGCGCCGGCGCCGATCCGACCGCCCGCGCCCGTCGAGACCTTGCGGCCGCGTCCATCCCTGCGGCGGATGCAGCGCCGTCGGCAGCAAGCCGGTGAACGTCTCATGCAGTTGCGCGTCCACCTCGGGCGTGAAGCCGGCGTTGTTGTCGCGCGTCAGGATATCGTGGGCCCGCTGCAGGGCGCGGGCGTGCGCGTCCAGGCCGCCCCGCTCGAGCCACAGCCCGCGCGGGTTGCGGTCGGCGATCTCCGGCAGAAGCCCGGTGGTCTTCATCCGCTCGACAGTGTGCAGGTGGTCGGCGAACATCCCGCCGGGGCCCACCTCGGCGATCAGGTCCAGGGCGAACTCGTCATCGGAGAAGGGTATGCCGGCGGCGGTCTTCTTCAGCATCAGGGCGATTTCATCGTCGATGATCGCCTTGGCGAAATCGAACGACATCAGGGCGTCGAGCAAGCCGGCCATGTTGAACATGTGAACCCCGCCCAGCAGCCCGGCGATGACCGACATCCCGGTCTCGTACCCCGACTGAGCGTCGTTGACCTTGGCATTCGTCAGCCCGATGTAGCCGCCGCAGGGGACGTTGTAGAAGCGCGCCATCTGCGCCGTGCCGATGAAGAGGATGCCGGTCTCGATGGCGCCCGGCGCGTAGGCTCCGGTGCGCATGTCGGCGACCGTCGGCAGGCTGCTGTAGATCGTCGGCTTGCCGGGGCGGACCATTTGCTCGAGCACGGCGGCGGCCAAGAACTCGGCGTTCCCCTGGGCCAGGGTCGCCAGGAGAGTCAGCGGAGATGTCAGGCCGGCGTTGGGGACGATCGTCGGGTAGCACGGCAAACCTTCGCCGCTGAAGAACAGCAACATCTCGGTCGAATCGAAGTCCATCGTCAGCGGCGAGACGACCGGGCAGTAGTGGTGAGTGATGAACGGATGGGCGCGATAGGCATCTTCCCCACCGGCCGCCAAGAAGGCGAAGTCCAGAATCTTGGCGGCATCGTCCGGGGGACCGCTGGCGCGCACCGGCTTGAGGCAGTACTTGGTCGAGGCGTACAGGCGCGTCAGGGTGAACAGCCCGGGCGGCGCATCGTCGGCCAAGGTGGAAATCGAGAAGACGTCGTAGCCCGGCAGCTCGTTGACCAGGTGGGCGATGCGGGCCAGGTCGTCGGAGCGGGCGCGCCGCTCCTGGCCGGTGGTCGGATCGACGATGTTCGGCGCCGACGAACCGGTGACGATGACCGGCGTGTCCTGCGGCATAGTCTTGTCGAAACGCGGGTCGCGGCCGTAGAAGGTGAAGGTCGGCGGGATCTGACGGCGAAATTCCTCGACCACGGCCGGTGGAATCCGCACAACCTGGGACTCGCCATCGACGCGGGCGCCGTGCCGGCCGAAGATCTCGCGGGCCCGGGCGTTGCGCACCAGGAGCCCGACGTCGGCCAGGATCTCCAGGGAAGCGGCATGCACTCGTTCGACCTGGTCCGCCGTCAGCAGGTTGGCATAGTCATGGATCATCGCGGGACTCCCGGCGCCTCAGCGTTCGCGCGGCGCCTTTTCGGTCACAAAACGAAAACGGTCGCCTCGATACAGGTCTTGCCCGAGCTCCACCGGTCGATCCTGCGCGTCGAACGACAGCCGGCGCTCGAGCATCAAGGGCGCGCCGGGCGAGACACCGAGCAACTCAGCCTCGCGCACGCCGGCGGCGACGGCTTCCAGGCTCTGGCGGGCGCGCGCGATCGTGGCGCCGAACTCCGTCTCGAGGACCTCGAAAACGGAGCGGCCTTCCAGGTCGAACCGGTCCAGGCTCGGGAACCGCGGTTGGGGCAGGGCGTAGTGCTCCAACAGGACCGGTTCGGTGTTGAGCGTCCGCAGGCGGAGGATGTCCCAGACCACGGCCGAAAGCGGCAACTGCAGGTCGGCAGCCTGTTCGGCGTCGGCCAGGCGAGGTTGCAGCGACAGCAACTTCGCACCGGGTGCAAATCCGAGCTGCTGCGCGTCGCGAGTGAAGGAAATGAGGCGACCGGCGGGCCGTTCGACCTTGGGCTCGACCACGAACGTGCCCAGGCCGGGCCGACGGCGCAACAGGCCGCGGTGTTCCAATTCGCGCAGGGCACGGCGCAGGGTGAGCCGGTTGACCCCCAGGTGCTCGCTCAACTCGCGCTCCGGGGGCAACCGATCGCCGACCGCCAGCTCGCCCCTCTGGATGCGGCCGAGCAGCGCGTCGGCGATCTGGGCGTACAGCGGCGCACCGGCGATCAGACGATCGACTGGCGGGTCGAGGTGGAGGAGCCGGACCTGAGAAATGGCAGCCAAGCGCTGGTTGACCTATGGTGTATTGGTATACACCAATGGCCCCATTCTACGGTCTGCTGGCTCCGAAGTCAATCCCGGACGACGGGAGCAGGCTTCGCCCCTCCGAGCCCAGGGGGGCGGAAACGACTCGGACGCGCCACCTGGTCGCTGACGGCCGACGGCTACTTGAGCGGCATCAGGATCAGCGTCTGCAGCGCCTCGGGCGGAGTGGTGGCCGGATCGTTCAGGTAGATCTCATACGACGGGCCCTGGGCCTGGTGTCCTTGCTTCTCCATCCAGGCGTGCATTTCCCCGTAGGCCTTGCCCACGCCGCTGTAAGGCCCGGTGTACATGCAGCTTGCCATGCGCCCGCCGGGGATTCGGCTCGCCTCGATGCCCTCCACACCCGTCAGCGGCTTCGACACGGGGAAACCGATCTCGACGTCGAGGTTCTGCATGTCGGCATTGTGATAGGCGGCATAGGGCGGCCCGGCCGGCGCTTCGCCGAGAGAAGCCATGTAGCCGGCGACCCGGCCGAAGCACTCCCCGAACATGCGCGGCAGGTCCTGCACGGACGTGCGCACCCGTACGACGAGGGAGAGTTGCGGCGTTTCCTCTTGGATCGAACAGGTGAAGGTCATGGGGCATCTCCTGGGTATGTCGGGGGCGAAGAACGCCCGCGGCGGGGATGGGGCGATGGCCCTTCGTTCGCGCGGATGGAGTCCTAGTCGATGGCGGATCCCTGCATCGTCTTGGGGATAGGTATCCCCAGCAGGGAGCACAGCGTCGGCGCGACGCTCAATTGAGGCACCTGGCGGCCTGAGTCCCCGCCGCCGCGCCCGTCCTTCGGGATCCAATACAGCGGCACATGCCGTACGTCGGGCAGGGTGCCGCCGTGGAGCCGATCGTTGTTGATCCCGTGGTCGGCGGTGACCAGCACCGTATAGCCGCGCTCCAGCCAGCCCGGGATCAGATTCGCCAGCGCCATATCTTGAAAGATAGCATTGTTGCGATACTCGGGCGAGTCCGAACCGTACGACTCGCCCAGATGGTCCATGCCCATCGGGTGAATCAGGACATAGTCGGGCTGGTATTTGAGGATCACCGAGGCGCCGGCGAGGAAGACCTCTCGGTCCGGCATGTTGTCTTCCATATAGAAGCGACCGTGCTGGATCCCCAGGCCGGGGTCGTCGACCTCCCGGTCGGCGATCCGGTCGTAGGGGGCGCGATTGTAGAGCTCGGAGAACCAGCCGTAGGCCGAGGCGCCCGTCGTTCGTCCGTGCTTCACGGCTTCTTCGAACACGTTCGGCATCGTCGAGCGGCGCACGATCAGGTTGTTGGTGACGCCGTGGACGCTGACGGGCACGCCGGTGTGCAGCGTTTCATACAGCGGCCGCGACATCGTCGGCAGCTCGGCCACGACGGTGTAGCGAGTGGCTCGTCCAGCTTCCACCAGATGCTGCAGGTAACCCATCTGCGCCCGGGCGGTGTCGTCGCGCAGGGCGTCGGAAACCACCATGACAACCTTGCCCATGAAGACTCCTGTGGGTCGAAGTGCACCCGAACCCCAAACCCGTTTTGCCATCGGCAAAACGGGTTTGGGGTGTGCGCTGAAACCTAGGCTCGGCGGCGGCCGGCGCGGACCATGCCGCCGGTCGCCTGATGGCCGTGTCCGATGACTAGGAACGATTCCGCATCGGCGCCGGTCACGGCGCGGCGAAGGGCATCGACGTCCGGCCGGCTGATGGTGCAAAAGAGCACGGTGTGCTTCTCCTGCGTGTATTGTCCCTCTGCCGGCCAGGTGGTCACACCGACGCCCAGATGGTCGACGATCGCTTGAGCCACCGCCTGAGGATGATCGGTCACGATGAAGGCGGTCCTCACGACGCTCGGCCCCTCGAGCAGGTAATCGGTGGCCAGGCCCCAGACGAACAGGGCCAGCAGCGCATACAGCCCCTGCTCCCAGCCGAAGACGACTCCCGCCAGAAGGATCACGGCGCCGTCGGTGAACAGGTAAACCTGGCTGATGGGCATGCCGGTGCGCAGTTGGATCACGCGGCCGAGGATGCCGGTGCCGCCGACGGTTCCGCCGCCGCGGTAGACCAAACCGGTGCCGATGCCTCCGACCACACCTCCGTAGAGCGCGTTCAACAGCAGATTGTCGCTGATCCCGCCGGGAGGCAGGTAGCGAGCCAGCAGGTCGACGCCCAGGCTGTAGATCAGGACCAGGTAGACCGTTCGGGTGAGGAAGCGGAAGCGCCCCAAATGGTAGAAGCCGAGCGCCAGCAGCGGCACATTGAAGGCCAGCATGGTCAGGCCGATGGGCCAGCCCAGGCGGTCATTGAGAATGATCGACAGGCCCGAGACCCCGCCCGGGGCGATGTCCCCAGGAGCCAGGAAGATGTCGACGCTCAGGACAAGCAGGGCCGCCCCGATCGTCATCAGGACGAACTCACCCAGGGCCGAGGCGCGGTTCGTGGAGCGTTCCGAGGTTGTCACGTGCGGGCTAGCCAACCGGCCAGGACGTCGGAAAACCGAGGCCTTTCAGCTCTCCACCATCACCCAACAGGCATGCGGCGGGAAGGAAACCGTCTGCGTCTCCCCGACCTTCGGCAGCGTGAGGCGCCGCTCGTTGAGAGCGTCGAGGGTGATCCGCGATTCGCCCAGGGCCAGGCGGATGCGTACGATCCCGCCCAAAAAGGTCACCGCTTCGACCGTCCCAGTCAGCTGGTTCTCCCCGTCGAAGCGCCCGATGTGCAGTTCTTCCGGCCGCAGTGCGGCGACGACCGAAGCACCCTTGGCGGCGCGGATGGGCGCCGCGGCGGTGAAGGTCTGGCCGTCGAAGGCCAGCTTGGCCTGATCGGCGTCGACGACCGTGCAGCGCAGTTGATTGAGCGTGCCGACGAACGAAGCGGCAAAGGCGGTCTTGGGGAAGTTGTAGATCTCGAAAGGGGTGCCCACCTGTTCCATCCGCCCGGCGCTCATGACCACGATGCGGTCGGAGATCGAGAGAGCCTCTTCTTGATCATGGGTAACGTAGATGGTCGTGATGCCCAGCTGCTGCTGGATGCGCCGGATCTCGCTGCGCAGCTCGACGCGGATCTTGGCATCCAGGGCCGAGAGCGGCTCGTCGAGCAGCAAGACGCTCGGCTGAATGGCCAAGGCGCGCGCCAGCGCCACGCGCTGCTGCTGCCCGCCCGACAGCTGATAGGGATAGCGGTCGCCGAGCTGCGGCATGCGGATGAGCGTCAGCATCTCGTCGGTTCGCCGGCGGATGTCGGCCGTCGGCTTGTTGGCGACCTTCAGGCCGAAACCGACGTTGTCGGCGACGGTCATGTTGGGAAAGAGAGCATAGGCCTGGAAGACCATCCCGACATTGCGTTGATTGGGAGGGCGGCTGGTGATGTCCACGCCGCTCAGCTCGATCTTGCCGCTGCTAGGGACTTCGAAACCCGCCACCATGCGCAGCGTCGTCGTCTTGCCGCAGCCGCTCGGCCCCAGGAAGGAAACGAGCTCCCCCTTCTCGATCTCGAGGTTGAAATCCTCGACGGCGACGGCGGACCCGTAGTTCTTCGATGCGTGCTGGATCGACAAGAAGGCCATGTCCCCAATCCCCTAGTGGGCGCCGGCAACCTGACCCTGGCCGCCCGTCACCAGTTGGATGATCCCCATGGCGGCCCAGGTCAACAGGAAGGTGGTGAAGGTAAGCGCCGCTGGTTCATAGGCTCGATGCTGCCCGAGCAGGAAGAGGTACGGCCCGAACGTCGGGAGGCCCAGGTAGGAGGCGAGCACCACTTCGCCGACGACGATGGCGAACGTGAGCAGTGCGCCGCTCAGCAGGGCCGTGCGGACGTTCGGTAGGATGACGCGGGTCATGATCGTCGCCCAATTGGCCCCCAGACTCTGCGCCGCCTCCGTCAGTGTGCGCACATCCACCGTGCGCATGCCTGTATCGACCGAGCGATACATGTACGGTAACCCCAGGACGACGTAGCCGGCGACGATCAAGGCGTTCGTCCCCAGCTTGGAGGTTGTCAACGGAGCCAGAAGCTGGACATCGGTGAAGGGGATGCCGATCGGAGAGCTGTAGATGCGGATGAAGCCGAAGACCAGAATGATGGCCGGGATCACAAAGGGAAGCAGGGTGATGAACTCAACGATCCGCCGTGCCTGAGGTAGCCGCAGGCGTATCCAGTAGGCCGTTGGGACCACCAGCAGGATGCTGACGATGATCGTGACGACCGCCAGCCAGACGGAATAGCCGAACGATTGAAGAAACCCGCGGTCGGCGAAGGCCACGCCGTAGGCCTTCAGGCCCAGCACGCCCCGTTCCATTCTCAAGGAGAAGTCCAATGTGGCGTAGAGGGGCAAGATGAAGTACAGCGCTCCCAGGAAGTACCACAGCCAGCTCCACACAGGGAAGATGCGCAAGCGAAAGCGTGGGGAGACCGACCCGCGCGTCTCCGGGGGCGCGCCGGCGGGGGCCTGGGCGCTCACCGCAGCCACCTCTCCGTGCGGCCCTGCAGCCACGAATAGCCCGCCAACGAGACGGCCATGATGAACACCATCCCCATCGCCATGGCATACCCCAGGCCCACGTTGTGCAAGACATCGCCGCGGATCTGGGCTCCGATCTGGATCGTGACGATGGGCAGGGCGCCGCCGGTGAGCGCATAGGCGGTGGCGTAGGCGCCGAAGGCGTTGCCGAAAAGCAGGATCATCGACCCCAGGATGGAGGGCAGCAGCACCGGCAGCGCCACCCGCAGCCAGTATTGCGTGCGGCTGGCGCCCAGGTTCTCGGCGGCCTCGCGCCACTCACGCTTGAGCCCGTCCAGGGCAGGTGCCATGACCAAGACCATCAACGGGAACTGAAAGTACATATAGGTGAAGCTGAGGCCGGCGAAGCTGTAGAGGTTGAAACCGTGATCGTAGATCGAGAGGTGAAAGACGTTCTTGAGCAGGGCCGTGACGAACCCGGTGCGGCCGAGTGTCGCCACAAAGGCGAACGCCAACGGCACACCGGCAAAGTTGGAGGCCACCCCGGAGAAGGTGATCAACAGGGATCGCATCGCCTTGGGGAGGCCTCCGATCGTGACCGAATAGGCCAGCAGGAAGCCGAAGATTCCGCCCCCCACCGCCGTGACGGCACTGATGCGGATGCTCAACCAGTAGGCATTCAGGATGCTCGGTTCGGTGAAGAGCTTCAGGACGTTTTCCAGCGTGAAGCGGCCGTCTTCGGTTGTGAAGCTGCCAATGAACAGACGCAAGGAAGGGAAGAACAGGAAAAGGACGGCGAAGAGGAAGAACGGTGCGACGCCGAGCCAGGCTCCCAGGCTGGAGGGCGGCCTCGTGACCCTGGCGGAGGCGGGGGCAGGGGCAGGGGAGGTCATGCCTGGGGGTTCCTCCGGGTTGAGGGAGCGAGACCCCGCCCTTCGACTAGCTCAGGGCGGGGTCTCGCCCGTGTCGTCTTGGCTCAGATTACGGGGCCGCCTGGACGTTGGCGCCGACCACCGTATCCCACTGCGTGGTGATCAGGACCTTGGCCGCCGCCAACTGGGCCGGCGTGGGGAACAGCGCGCCCGACACGTCCGGGAGCTTGGCCAGCAGGTCGGCGGGGATGACGCCCCGGGCCCGCATGTCTTCCTCCCGAATCGGGTGGCAGTATCCCTTCATCCAGAGGGTCTGGCCCTCATCCGAATACAGGAACTCCATCCACAGCTTGGCCGCATTCGGATGTGGAGCGTATTTGCTGATCGCCTGAACGTAAACGCCGCCGAAGCGACCCGAGGCGGGGATGACCAGCTCCGCCTTCGGATTCCCGGCAAACGAGTCGATGGCCGCCAGGCCGTTGTAGTCCCAGGTGAGGCGAACCGGCGTCTCGCCCTTGGCCACCAAGCCGTTGTTGGCGATCACCGGAACGAAGTTGCCGTTCCCGCCGGCGTTCAACTGGGCGAAGAAATCCAGCCCCGGCTGGGCGTTGTCCAGCGATCCGCCGTTGGCCAGGCCGGCGGCATAGACCGCCTGGATCGCCTGGTTGGACGTGCGCGGATCACCCGAGAGCGCCACCTGGCCTCTGTACATCGGGTCCAGCAGATCGGCCCAGTCGTGCGGGACGTTCGGCTGAACATCGGTGTTGACCAGGAAGGCCATGACGCCGTAGTAGTCACCGTACCAGTAGCCGTCCGGGTCCTTGGCCGACGCCGGGATCGAGTCCCAGGTCGAGACCTTGTACGGCTCAAACAGATCGACGTTCTCCTCGCCGAACGAGAAGCCGACGTCGACCACGTCCGGCGCCTGAGGCCCGGGGTTGTTCATGTTGGCCTTGATGGCCTCGATCTCGTCACCCGAGCCGGCGTCCGGGTTGAGCTCGGTGACATCCAACCCGTACTTGGCCTTGAAGGTGTCGATGACCTCGCGGTAGTTGCACCAGTCGTCGGGCAGGGCGATCGTGGTGAGCGTGCCTTCGGCCTGGGCGGCGGCGATGAGGGCGTCCATGGCGCTCATCTCCGGCGCACTGGTCGGCTCGGCTGCCGGCGGGCTGGTCGGTTCAGCCGCCGGAGGCGACGTCGGGGCGGCCGTCGGCGCCCCACAGGCCGCCAACAGCGCCACCACCAACAGCACCGGCAAGCTCCGTGCAAATCGAACTCTCATCTCTCATCCTCCTTAGAAAGGACGTTCTCGGATTCGACGGGGCCGTCTGGAGAGTCCGCCCCCTCCCCAGCCAGGGCGACGGACGGGAGACTCACGCGAAGGGGTTTAGATCCAGTCACCTCCCACACGTACCCCCAAAGATGGACCCCGCGGACATCCGCGGGGCGACCAGAAATGGCGCATGGTTTGTTGGAAACGGTCCGTGGGATCGATCTGGTCCCGCAACTATAACATCTCTCGCCGGGCTGTCAATTCCCAACCCCCGAGCTATCCCCGGCGGACTTCCTCCGGAAGTTCATACCACCGCACCCGCTCACCGACTCGCGCCCGCAGGCGCCAGCGCAGGGTCTTGGGGGCTCCCTCCAGGGCGCGCCGCAGCTCCCCCACCCGATCCAGGACCGTCGTGCGGGCCTGCGGTTCCAGGTCCAACGCCGCGACCGATTGTTCGACTTTGTCCAAACTCAGGCTGACCGTCTTCCACAACCCCCAGTCGTCGCTGCACAGGGCTTCGAGTCGAGGCAGATTGACCGCCTCACCGTCCGTCGGGCCCAGGGGATGGTCCAACAGAAGCGCGGCGACATCCCGGGTGTCCTTCTCGTTCATCTCGACAATCTGCAGTTTGGTCAGGAGCAGTTCGGCCAGCGGGAGCGTGATCCCTTCGACGGCCAGGCGATCGGCGAGGGGGATGGTGTGACACATCGTGAACGTGCCCAGGAACACGTCGACCTGGCGCTGCTGCGCGCCGTCGTAGAACAACAGCCGGCGGTCTCCGTTGTAGAGGTTGAAGCCGCGGTTGGCCTCGTAGCCGAGCTCGGCGAAGAACGGCTCCAGGCGGAAGCCCCGCCGTTCGCTCGAAAGGAAATCCAGATCGAGATAGCTCCGCTCCAGGCCGCGGTGCCCCGCGCTCGGGGAATGCACCGCTACCGCCAGGCCTCCGAACAGGCGCAGCACCAACCCGCGCCCTTCGGCCTCGGCAATGATCCGCCGCGCTTCGTCACGTCCGTCTGCCAGCGTTGCCATGCCTGCCTGTCCGCCTCCCAGCCGGGAGGGGAACTGGTTTCCAAAGGAGGCGGGGGCCTTCGGCCCCCGCCTCCTAAGACCTCTCCCCCTCTCCGCCAGACCCTGGCTCAGGCTGGGTCACGTCCCTCAGCGGAGAGGGGGCAAGGGGGTGAGGCCGAGGGAACTCTCCAGAACCGCTTGGAACTCCTCCTCGAGCGCTACTCGACCGGGATCTCCTTGTAGATCTTGTCGACGTCGATGCCCTGGCTCCTGCGCATCATCTTGGCCACGATGTAGATGATGATCGCCAACAGGTACATGGCGCCCATGAAGATCAGCGAGGCGCCGTTCTTGAGGCCGGCCTCGTTGACCGAGTAGCCGATGCCGTACAGGGCGTTCGGGTCGAGCAGCCACTCGTACAACAGGAAGACCAGGAAGGCGCCGAAGATCACGCCGGCGACGCTGATCAGCGGCAGGCCGAGCACCTTGTACTTGGCGATCGGCGAGGCCTGGTACAGATCGGGCTTTACGTACGGCAGCAGGATGGCGGCGATGGTCGACCCCAGGTAGGTCACGGCGATCACCAGGGTCGACGCCAGAGTGATGGAGGCGAAGCCCGAGCCGCCCAGCGACACGTTGTACACGTACAGGTACGACACGATCAGGCCGGGCACGACCATCAGGACGATCGCCCAGATGGGTGTGCGGGTGCGCGGCTCAAGCGACGCCACCGCCTCCGGAAGGATGCGGTCGAACGCGGCGGCGAAGATCACCCGCGTCGAGGACAGGAAGACCGTGCCGGCCCAGCCGAAGAACCACATGCTCATCGCCAGCAGGACGATCGCCTGAAGCACCGGGCTGGTGGTGGTGAACACGGCCAGCAGAGCCGGATAGGGCCAGAAGTTCAGCGGCGGCGCCTCGGTGGTATAGCCCCAGCGGTAATTCCAGTACGCCGCGTTGGCGCTGCGCATGAACTCCCAGGTCATGGTGCGGTTGATGAGCACGAAGAACACGATCCCCAGGACGGTGGTCAGGATCAGGGCGTAGGCCATGCCCTTCAGGTTCTTGCGGAAGTCATCCGCCCCTTTGACTTCGCCGTACAGGGTCGCGCCCCAGTTGGGCCACAGGTTGAAGAACACCAGGTAAGGCATGACCAGGAAGATGGCCAGCAGCGTCCCGCCGAACAGCGGCGTGATTCCCCCGGCCGCCTCGCCGGCGGCCAGGGTCGCCTGATACACCCCGGGTGCCGCTCCGAAGAGCTTCGTGGCGTTGGCCTCCAGGCCGGCCTGGAACTGGGCGTTGTTGGTGAACAGCAGCATCAGGCAGACCGCCGCCAGCCCGGCATTGCCGACCCAGAAGCAGAACTTCTGGATCCGGGCGTAGGTCTTCATCCCCAGCGCGATGACGACGGTGACGAAGATCAAGGTGATGACGACCACCGCCATCCACCAGTTGGGATTCCAGGCGACATCGAGCGCCAGTTCCTTGAAGCCCAGCACGCCCAGCAGCGGCACGAAGAAGATGTGCCGCAGCATGTCGGCATACAGCGGGGTCCACAGCCACAGGATGAACCACCAGCCGGTCACGGCCAGCACGAATCCAAGGAAACCGCCCAGGATGCGGCTCTGCCAGACGTAGTCGCCGCCGGCCCGCGGCATGACGGCGATCAGCCCGGCATAGACGACACACTCGGCCAGGATGATGAGCCCGCTGATGAGCATGGCCGGGATCAGCCCGCCCTCGAAGTAGTACATCTGACTGATGATGTACAGCCCCAGGGTGACCAGGTTGATCGAGAAGAACGCGTAGATGAAGGCGTCGAAGACGGCCCACGAACGGACCAGGCCGGTCGCCTTGCGCAGGAACAGCGTAGCCTCAGTCACGGTTGCCTCCTCCGACAGATTCGGAATGGGGCCGGCAGAGCCGGCGACAGACTCAGGAGCGGCGGCACCTCCTTCCCTTCACCCCGTCGTCAGGGCGTAGTTGCGAATGCCGCGGCGGGCGTCAAGCTCAAGGACGACGCCCTGCAACACGCCCTGCTCATACAGGCTGCCGGGGTTGATGGCCAATGTCTTGCCGAGGCGGTCCAATCCTTTGGCCTCATGGATGTGTCCGTGCAACGAAAGCAGCGGCTGGTGCTTGAGGATCGACTCACGCACGGCCGTACTGCCGACGTGAATCAAAGCCCGGCCGGCGTCGCGCACGTTGAGATCCTCATCGACTTCCGGGGCTTCATCCAGGTTCGTGCCGAAGGGCGGGCAATGGAAGTTGAACACTGCCCGGCCCATCTCCGGCACGAGCGACGTCATCGCCTCGAGCTTTTCGGCCAGCTCCGCTTCCGGCAGCTCACGAAACGTCTTCCACGGGGTGATGTTGGCCCACCCGGTGCTGATCATGGTGAATCCGTCGCCCAGGTCGATCGCCCGGCCCTCGGCCAGCTCCACCCGGCGGGCCCGCCGGACGATCTCGTCGGTATCGACCTGGTCGTCGTTGCCGGGGCAGACGTAGCATCGCACGCCGGACCCGTCGAGCTTCTGGTCCGCCAGATCCATCCAGCGCTGCAGCGTGTCGAGCATGTGGTGCCGGAACAGGTCGTCCACCTTCGCCGGGGCCGCCTCAAACTCGGCCAGCTGATCGGGATCGGTGCGGAACGGATAGTAGCCTCGGCTGGCCACCCGCCGCTCCATGTCGGCGACCTCGCCCTCGTCGCTCAGCACGAAATCCTGCTGCAGCAGGGTCGCCTTCCAGCGACCGTCGGCCTGGCGCGAGATCGGCACGAGGGCCTTGCCGGTCATGTCGCCGCCCAGCACCAATACCTGGGCTTCGTAGAACTTGGCCGCGTTGAGGAACTTCTTCCAGCAAATGTCGGAGCCGTGGACGTCGGTGGCGAAGAACAGGCGAATCAACGTGGGCTCCTGGGGGAAGGGGAGGCCGTGGGCGCGGGGTGTTGTGGGTTGGTGGGGTGGGACGGCCAACCGGACCGTCCGGGGACAGTATAGCAAGGTTTCAGGCGCGGTCAACGGGGGAAGGAGCTGTCAGCTGTCAGCCTTCAGCCTTCCGTGTCCCGAGAGCGAAGGGAGCCCTTCCGGGACCTGACGGGTGCAGCGGGTGTTCCTTCGAGAGGCCCCTCTCCCGCTGCGCGGGAGAGGGGTTGGGGTGAGGGACTGACGGTGGACAGCTGAATGCTAGAATGCCCTCGTGGACTCCGCCGCCCGCAGAGCACGCACCGTGAACCGCCGCCTGATGGCCCACTACGGGCCGGCGGTCTGGCGCCACCCTCTCCCGCCGCTCGACGAGGTCATCTCGACCATCCTGTCTCAGAACACGAACGACGTAAACCGTGATCGGTCCTTCACCTCCCTGCGCGCTCGCTTCCCGACCTGGGAAGGCGTGCGCGACGCGCCTCGTCGGTCCGTGATCGCCGCCATCCGCAACGGTGGTTTGGCCCAGCAGAAGGCCCCGCGCATCCAGGGGTTCCTGCGCGCGCTGACGGCCGAGCACGGCGCCCTCGATCTGGAATTCCTACGCGGCTGGCCGCCGGAGGAAGCACGGGCCTGGCTCCGGCGCTTCCCCGGCATCGGACCCAAGACGGCTGCCATCGTGATGCTGTTCTCCCTGGACATGCCTGCCTTCCCCGTCGACACTCACATCTACCGTGTCAGTGGGCGCCTGGGCTTGCGCCCGCCGACAATGACCGCCGAACGCGCCCATGAACGGCTGGCGAAGCTGTTCCTGCCCGCGATGTACAAGGACGCCCATTTGAATCTCATCCGGCTCGGGCGCGAGATCTGCCACCCGCGCCGCCCGGACTGCCCTGGGTGTCCGCTGAACGACTTGTGCGAGTACTACGCCCGCCAGAAGCGCCCGGCGCGCCGAAGGAGAGCCCATGACGGACAGCGGTGACCGCTTTCCTCTCCTGCTCTACCGGAGGGCTGTTACCCGCCATCGAAGCACGGCCCTGGTGCTGGCCATTCTCCTCCTATCGCTGTGGGTATTGGTCGCCCGAGGCGTTGTCGATTGGCCACGCCCGCCGGCCGACGCGTGGGCCTTTTCGGGCGGCGTGGTCGCCCTGGGCTACGGCCTCTTCACCCTGATCGCCCCGGCGTTCGCCTACGCCCAGGCCCGGCAGGACCACCTCCGCCTGCAGACTCCCATCTACCGTCTCAAGATCTCGTACCGCCGGATCCAGGCCACGCGGCCGGTCGATCTGGCGCGGACGTTCCCTGCCTCGTCGCTGCGTTCCGGCGACCGGGATCTCGTGGCGCCGTTCTACGGCCGCACCGCCGTCGGCGTCGACCTGAAGGAGATGCCTCTGCCGCTCGGCCTGCTGCGCCTGTTCTTCAGCCGGCCCTTCTTCGCACCCGACCTGACGGGGTTGCTCATCGTGGTCGACGACTGGATGGCCTTCAGCAACCAGCTCACAGCCCGCATCGATGCCTGGCGCCAGGAGCGCCAGGAACACCCGCACCGTCCCGGGTCCGCCGCCGGGAGGTATCTGGGGGAAGAGGGATAGCCGGCACGCCAGTCTCCAGTTCCCAGTTTCCGGTTTCCAGTTTCCCGCACGGCCCGGAACAGTGAGACTGGAAACTGGTGACTGGGAACTGGGAACCGGTACAAGCGGCGCGAGAATGGGGGCAGGTTTGAGGCGCGCCCGGCGGCTTGGGCCCGGGCCAGCAGACAAGGAGGCGGCCATGGCGGAGGGAGACCGAGTAGGAGAAATCATCCACTACTACGATCACATCCAGGTCGCCGTGCTGCGGCTGGCCCGAGGCATCAAGCAAGGCCAGCTGGTGCACTTCCACGGCGCCCACACCGACTTCGAGCAAGTGCTGGACTCGCTCCAGGTCGAACACAAGGCGGTCGCTCAGGCCTCCGGCGGCACCGAAGTGGCGGTGAAGGTCGCCCAGAAGGTCCGACGCGGCGACGAGGTGTTCGAGACGGGATGACCCTCACCCCATGCCCTCTCCCGCTGAGCGGGAGACCTTGGTCCCTGAAGCGAAGCGGAAGGGAGGGTCGGGGTGAGGGCTAGGACGACACCAGCGGCAGCGCAATCGTGAACGTCGAGCCCTGGCCGACGCCCTGACTCTCCGCCCAGACGCGGCCGCCATGGGCCTGGGCGATGGCCCGCACGATGGCCAGGCCCAGCCCGATCCCCTCGTGCCGCCGCGTCATGTGGTTCTCCACCTGGTAGAACTGGTCGAAGACTCGCTCCAACTGGTCGGCGGGGATGCCGACACCGCTGTCGCGCACGCGCAGCCAGGCCTCCGAACCATGACGCTCCAACCCCAGGTCGATCGAGCCTCCGGCCGGCGTGAACCGCATGGCATTGTTCAGCAAGTTGGTCAGAGCCATCGTCAGCTTCGGGCCGTCCGTCATCGCCCGCAGCGGCTCCGGCGGGGTATGACGCTGCAACGTTTGCCCCTTGGCCCGGATCAGCATCCCCAGTTCGTCGCCGGCGGCGTCCACAATGGGGCTCAGCGGCTGCACCGTCATGGCCATCTCGGCCGAGCCGACGCGCAGCATGTTCATGTTCGTCATCGCTTCGATGAGCGCCCGCATCCGCAGGGCCGAGTTCAACACGGCGGCGGCATGTTCGGAGGTGGCCTGGTCGGCGTCCTCCTTGAGCAGGGCGGCGTAGCCCAGGATGACGCCCAGCGGCGTGCGCAGCTCGTGCGAGGCGATGGCGATGAAGTCGCTCTTCATCTTGTCGAGCTTGCCCAGCTCGTCGTAGGCCCGCTGCAGGGCGTCGATCAGATTGGCGTTGTGGATGGCGACCGCCGCCTGCGAGGCGATGATCGACAGGGTCTGCAGGTCGTTCTCGTCGAAGGCCCCCTGGCGTTTGTTGACCGCTTCGATGACGCCGATGCGCCGCTCGCGCATCCGCATCGGCACGCCGATCAGCGTGCGCGTTTCGAAGTGGATGCGCTCACCCACCTGGCGGTAGTGCCGGGGGTCGCCGGCGACCTCGTTGATGATCAGCGGGCGGTCCTCGCGAAAGACGGTTCCGGCGATCGAACCCTCGAGCGGGACGGGGATCTTGCGCAGCTCGGCCGGATCCGCCCCGGTGGCAGCGGCGAAGTACAACTGTTGCGACTTCTCGTCGACAAGCAGGATCGAGGCGGCCTCGCTCTCGAGCAGGTCAGCGGCCGAACGGATCAGGAACTCGAGCAGTCGCTGCGGCTCGAGGGTGGAGTTCAGCGTCACGCTGACCTCCACCAGCCGCGCCAGCCGCACCACCAACCGGCGCAGGTCGTCGACCTCGGTGGCCAGGTCCCGCTCGGGCATGGGGCTTAATCTATACCCGATGGTGGAGGCTGTCCACCAGCTCAGGCCGCAGGCCTGGTTGCCAGTCGCCAGTTTCCAGTCAGGGTCACCCAGGGGCCCACGGGAGACTGGGAACTGAATAACCTCGGAAACCCTCCGGGGCCGACCCGCCAGATGTCGCCGCGCGGTCGCGGTGCTCCGTTGTATACTTCCTCGCGACGCCGACCCCTGGGGTGGACTCCGCATGAAAGTCTCATGCCTGCAAGAGAACCTCGCCCGCGGCCTGAGCACCGTTGCCCGCGCCGTCGCCACCCGCAGCACCTTGCCGGTTCTAGCCAACGTCTTGCTGGCCACCGACAACGGTCGCCTGCGGCTGACGGCCACCAACCTGGAACTCGGGATCAGCTGCTGGATCGGGGCCAAGATCGATGAGGAAGGCTCCACGACCGCGCCCGCCCGCACTCTGGTCGACCTGGTGAACACTCTGCCCAACGACCGGGTGGAAATGGAGCTGGTCGTGCGCACGCAGACGCTCAAGGTGCGCTGCGGCTCCTTCAACAACGACCTGAAAGGCATCGACGCCCAGGAGTTCCCGCCTCTCCCCCAGGCCACCGAGGAGGAGGGGGTCACCCTCAACGTCGAAGATCTGAAGGAGATGATCAACCAGGTGGCCTTCGCCGCCTCCACCGACGACGCCCGACCGGTGCTGACCGGGGTCCTGCTGGAGATCGACAACGGCCAACTGACCCTGGCGGCGGCCGACGGCTTCCGGCTGTCGGTGCGCAAAGCCCATCTGTCTTCCCCGGGGGCGGGCAAACTGCGCGCCATCGTGCCCGCCCGCGCCTTGGCCGAACTCGGGCGCATCCTCAGCGACGGTGATGAGACCGTCACCATGATCCTGCCGCCGGCACGCGGCCAGGTTCTGTTCCGGTCGAAGAACGTCGAGCTGGTGTCGCAGCTCATCGAGGGCAATTTCCCCGACTACCAGGGCATCATCCCGGCGACCTCGGCCACACGCACCGTCCTGCCAACGTCCTCCTTTCTCAAAGCGTGCAAGGCGGCCGACATCTTCGCTCGCGAGGCGGCCCACTCGGCCCGGCTGCGCATCACCCCCGGCAGCGACCTCGAGCCCGGCCGCGTCCTCGTCTCCGCCACCTCGGCCGAGACGGGGTCGAACGAAACCATCGTCGACGCCACCGTCGAGGGCGGCCCCATTGAGATCGCCTTCAACGTCCGCTTCCTCGTCGACGTCCTGGGTATCATCGACACCCCCAACGTCGCCCTCGAGACGAACACGGCTTCGTCCCCGGGCGTACTGCGTCCGGTGGGGCGCGAGGACTTCCTACACGTCGTGATGCCCATGCACCTGGGGCGCTGAGAACAGTCGCCAGTTGTCAGTTGTCAGTCCTCAGTCGGATGTCGAAGGTTTCGGGCCGCCGACCGGATGACCCGGCGACGGAGGACTGTTGACGGATACCTGATGACTCAGGAATTGCGAGTCCCTCTCGAGAGCGGAGACTCAGTTTCGGCGATCTTCGACCCGGCGCCTGATTCGGGATCGAAGGGCCTCGTCTTCATTTGCGCACACGGCGCCGGCGGCCATATGGACGACCGCGGCATGGTCAGCCTGGTCCCGGTCTTTCAGCGCTGCGGAGTGTCGATCGTCCGGTTCAACTTCCTCTACCGCGAGCGAGGCTCGCGCCGGCCCGATCCCATGCCGCAGCTCCAGGCCTGCTTGGCTTCGGTCGTTGCTTTCGTGCGCCAGGAGCTGCATCCCTCCTGCCTGATTCTCGGTGGGCGATCGATGGGCGGGCGCGCCGCGTCGATGCTGGCGGCCACCGGCTTCGCCTGCGACGGACTGCTTCTCCTCGCTTACCCGCTCCACCCAGCCGGCCGGCCCGAGCGCCTACGGGACGCTCACCTTCCGAAGCTTCGCCTCCCCGTGTTGTGTTTCAACGGCACACGCGACAGCCTTTGCCGTCGCGATCTGATGGAACAAACGCTGCAAACGGTGACCGCCGATTGGACGATGCACTGGCTCGAGGCGGCCGACCACGGTCTCCATGTGCTCAAGTCCTCCGGGCGCACCGACGACGACGTCCTGCGCGAGATCGGGGAGGCGACGCAGGCCTGGCTTCCACGCCTGGCTCGGTCCACACGGTGAGGTGAACGCGGTGGCCAGCGCGTCGAGGAAAGGCCCATCGACCCGACCATCTTGGGCGCGGCAGACACATGATTGACTCCGCCGACCTACCGCGGGTCCTGCCCGCCCTGCCGTTCCTGCGCGGGGCAGACCCGCACCTCCTGCAGGATTTCCAGCAGACGGCCTATCTGGCCCGCATCCCGGCGGGGAAAGACGTCTTCGTCGAGGGCGACCGGGTCCACGCCATCGCCTTGCTGGTCTCCGGGGTCGTCCGGGTCTACCAGATCGGCGAAACCGGGCGAGAGATCACACTCTACCGTTTCGGCCTGGGGCAGTCATGCATCCTCACGGCCAATGCCATCCTCAACCATCAGACCTTCCCGGCGATCGCCACGGTCGAGCAGGACGCCGAGGCCGTCATGGTCCCGGCCGACGCCTTTCGCGAATGGGTTCGCCGCTACGATCTGTGGCGCTCGTTCCTTTTCGACCTGCTGTCGCAACGGCTGGTGAGCGTGATGGCCGTCGTGGAGGAGGTGGCCTTTCGGCGCATGGACGCCCGCCTGGCGGCGTTCCTGCTCGAGCGAAGCCGTCTCGCCGGACCGCTGCGCTTGACGCACCAGGAGGTCGCCGCTGAGCTCGGCAGCGCACGCGAGGTCGTCAGCCGGATTCTGGAGGACTTCGCCGCTCAGGGCCTGATCCGCGTCTCCCGCGGCCTGATCGAGGTCGTCGATCCAGACAAGCTGGCGGCTCGCTCCCGAGCGTGACTTTGTCACGGACATCGCACCGGCTTTCCCCTACACTGTCGATCAAGATGGTGTGGATCACCAAGGAGAGAGTCGGATGAACAGTTTCGTGGCTTTCATGGCTTCGGGAACGGGACGGATCGTGCGAATCGCCGCGGGGATCGCGTTGATCGCCTGGGCCGTCCTCGGGCTCCACGGCGCCGCGTCCGTGGTCGTCGGCGTGGTGGGTGCCGTGCCCCTTATCGCCGGGCTGGTGGATGTGTGCCTGTTCGCCCCGTTGTTCGGTGCCCCGCTGAGCGGACCGCGGATTCGGGGAGGCGCATAACGAGCGATCCCCTCGCAGGCACCGCAGCGGTCCAAAGTGGACAGTAGGGGCGAAGCATCCCTCTCTGCGCTCGAGACGGGTGTGCCTTCGCCCCTACATCTGGCGGCGACTTCCACCCTTGCCATGCCCTCCAAGTTCGCCTAGAGTGTAAGGACTGCGCTCGAGATCGCCAAAGGAGGGTACCGGTATGCTCGCCGTCGGCCAGAAGTTGGACCAACTTGCCGAGCTCCATCGTCAAATGGAGGCGTTGCAGAAAGACAAGCAGAAGCTGATCGACCAGGTTCTGCCTCCCGAGGTCAAAGCCCGGCTGGACGAGATCGAGGCGGAGTTCAGTCAGAAGGGCGAGGCGGCCCAGGCATCGATCGAAGCGCTTGAGAAGGAGATCAAGGCCGAAGTTCTCAGCCAGGGGGAAAGTGTGCGCGGCGCCGTCTTCCAAGCGGTGTGGAACAAAGGACGGCAATCGTGGGACAGCAAGGGCCTGGCGTCCTACGCCGATTCCCACCCGGACGTTCTGCAGTTCCGCAAGGAAGGTGAACCTTCGGTGACCATCCGGCGCGTCGGCGGCAAAGACGCCGACGGCTAGCCGCGGAGGCGAGGCCATGCCTTTTGATGCAAAGCTGGCCGGGCGCGTCCGGAAGGCTCTGGCCCGTCAATCCAGCCTGACCGAGAGGGAGCAGTTTGGCGGCGTCGGTTTCCTGATTGGCGGCAACATGGCCGTGGGCGTGTTGGGGGAAGACCTCCTGGTGCGTGTCGGGCCAGACGGCCACGAAGCCGCCGTCAAAGCTCCCCACGCGCGCCCGTTCGCCCTGACCGGGCGGCCGTCGAAGGGTTGGGTGCTGGTCGGGCCCGGCGGTACCCGCAGTCCGGCCGCGTTGAAGAAATGGGTCGATCTTGGCGTGGGCTTCGCCCGGACCCTCCCTCCTAAGTAGCCATCAGTTGTCAGTCATCAGTTGTCAGTTGTCGGGTATCGAATTGGTCTTACTGAGAACTGAAGACTGACGACTGACGACTCCTCGAGGTACGTCATGGCCGAACTCGGGATCCGCGAACTGCAGGACAAGATGGCCGCCGGCGAGCTCACCGCGGTTGGCCTGACTCAGCGCTACCTCGAGCGGATCGAGGCCCTCGATCGCGGCGGCCCGGCCTTGCACGCCGTCATGGAGGTCAATCCTGATGCAATGGCCATCGCCGAAACCCTCGACCGCGAGCGCCTGCAGGGGCGGGTGCGCGGGCGGCTGCACGGCATCCCCATCCTGATCAAAGACAACATCGACACGCACGACCGCATGCAGACCACCGCCGGTTCGCCGGCGCTGGAGGGCTCGACACCCAGGCGCGACGCCCACATCGTCCGCCGCCTGCGCGCCGCCGGGGCGCTCCTTCTGGGGAAGGCCAACCTCAGCGAGTGGGCCAACTTCCGCGGCAAGCGCTCCGTCAGCGGCTGGTCGACGCGCGGCGGTCTGACACGCAATCCCTACGCTCTCGACCGCTCGGCCTGCGGCTCCTCGTCCGGCTCCGCCGTGGCGGTCGCCGCCGACCTGTGCGCCGCGGCCGTCGGCACGGAAACCGACGGCTCGATCATCTGCCCGTCGCAGACCAACGGCATCGTCGGGCTCAAGCCCACCTTGGGCCTGCTCAGCCGGAGCGGCGTCATTCCGATCGCCCACAGCCAGGACACCCCCGGACCGATGGCCCGCACGGTCGAAGACCTGGCCCTCCTGCTCGGGGCCCTCACCGGGGCCGACGCAGGCGATCCCGCGACGCGGTCTTCCTCCAGGCGCGCTCCTCGCGACTACACGGCCTTCCTCGACCCGCGCGGCCTTCAGGGAGCGCGCATCGGCGTCGCCCGCAACATGCTCGGCTCGGACTCGCGCCTGGTTCGCATCCTCGAAGCCAGCCTGGACGTCCTCCAGCGCATGGGGGCGGTTCTGGTCGACCCGGCCAACGTCCCGAACTACGACCGCTTCGGCCCGAGCGAGATCGACGTCTTGTTGTTCGAGTTCAAGGCCGACCTCAATCGCTACCTCGCCGGGCGCGGGCGCAAGGCGCGCGTGCACTCGCTCAAGGACGTCATCCGCTTCAACGAGGATCATCGCCAACAGGTCATGCCGTTCTTCGGCCAGGAACGCATGACCGACGCCGAGGCCAAGGGTCCGCTCTCGAGCAAGACCTACCGCCAGGCGCTGGCCCGCAACCACCGTCTGACCCGCCGCGACGGCCTCGACGCCGTGCTCCGAAAGCACCACCTCGACGCGCTGGTCTGCATTTCCGGCGGTCCGGCCTGGGCCGTCGATCTCGTCAATGGCGATCCTCGCAGCTGGGACATGGAGAGCACGTCGCCGCCGGCCGTGGCGGGATACCCGCACCTGACCGTTCCGGCTGGCTTCGTCGCCGGACTTCCCATCGGGTTGTCGTTCATCGCCCGGGCCTGGAAGGAACCCTTGTTGATACGACTCGGCTACGCCTTCGAGCAAGCGACTCGGATTCGCAGATCGCCGACGTTCCTGCCGACCGTGGAAAGCAGCGTCAGCTACGCGTGACCCTCAGGAGTCGTCAGTCGTCAGTCATCAGTTGTCAGTTAAGACCACCGAGGGCGACCTGGGTTTGACTGATAACTGAGGACTGACAACTGAAGACTGCTCTTATGACCCTCGACTCTCGCCAGTACCCTCGCGCCTTGATGATCTACCTGGAGCTGCAGCGTTACCCGATCCTCGCCTCGCGGATCCGAGAGCGAATGCGGCAGGAGCTGATTCGCCGACGTGTCGTCACCGCCGAAGCGCTCGAGGCCGAGGTTCAGGAGAAGGCCGTCGAGTCGCAACAGCGCGAGGGGCTGGCCGATCCGCTCACCCAGGAGCCCCCCGAGGTCTGGTCTTCCCGGCTGGCGATCATCCGCGACCACCTGACCGACTTCTACTTCGCCTACAACCTCCCGCACGAGGACTTCGAGGATCTCGTCCGGCAGACCCTGGCGGAACGCCTGCCAGCCGAGGACGTCGTCCTCACCTTCCACCCCGAGTTGGCGCCGTGGGACATGCTCTTCGCGCAGGGCGAAGCGTACGAGGCCCTCGACGCGCCGGCCCGCCAGCGGATCGAACACCACCTCAAGGAGATCAAGGTCGTCCTGACCAAGGCGATGATCAGCGACCACCTCGGCTATGTCGGCGTCGCGCGCGACTGGTTCGACATGGCCGACCTGCAGTCGGTGCGCGCTCGCCGCATCGGCCGGGGCAAGATCGGAGGCAAGGCCGCCGGACTGGTGCTGGCGGCGTGCATCCTGCGCAAGACCGGCGACCCCGACCTGACCTCCCACCTGCGCGTTCCCCGCTCCTGGTTTCTGGGCGCGGACGTCTTCTATCAGTTCATCCAACTCAACGCCCTGCTGGATCTGAGCAACCAGAAGTACCGCCAGGAACCCGAAATCCGCGCCGCCTTCCCGGCGGCGCGCCAACGCTTCTCGGAAGGCAGCTTCCCCGACGAGGTTGTCGAAGGGCTTCGCACCGTCGTGCGCGAGGCCAACGGCGTCCCGTTGATCGTCCGCTCGTCGAGCCTGCTGGAGGACTCGTTCGGCTTCTCGTTCGCCGGCAAGTATGAGAGCCGTTTCTGCCCGAACCAGAGTTCCGACCAGGAGAACCTGCGGTCCCTGCTGGGCGCCGTCGCCCGCGTCTACGCCAGCGTGTACAGCCCGGACGTCCTGCTCTACCGGCGCCAGATGGGCCTGCTCGACTACGACGAGCGCATGGCGGTCCTGATTCAGGAGGTGGAGGGGAGACGGACCGGGGCGATGTTCATGCCGGACGCCGCCGGCGTGGCCTTTTCGCGCAACCCGTTTCGTTGGAGCCCGCGCATCGACCGGCATGCCGGCCTGGTGCGCATGGTCTGGGGGCTGGGCACGCGCGCCGTCGAGCAGCACGCCGGCGACTACCCGCGGCTGATCGCATTGAGTCACCCCGATCTGCGCCCGGGGCCCGACCCGCGGCGCATCCGTCACGTCTCCCAGCGCTACGTGGATCTGATCGACCTGGAGGCCAACGCCTTCCAGACGGTCGACGTCTCCGCTGTGTTGCCCCTGCACGGCCCGAGACTGCGCTGGATCGCACAGATGTACCGGGAGGGCCTGGTCGAGGACCTCGTCAGCCGGCCCCTCAAGGTGGACGCGCAAGAACTGATTGTCACGCTGGAAGGATTGCTACGCCGGACACCCTTCGTCGATCGGATCCGACGACTTCTACAGCAGTTGGAATCGGCCTACAACTCCCCGGTCGACGTCGAGTTTGCTTTGCTGCTCGAACTCGACGACACGGGGGAGGCCGACTTGCAGGTGTGCCTGCTGCAGTGCAGACCCACCAGCCGCGTCGAGGCGGAAGCCGCCCGCGCTCCCGAGTCGCTACCGGCCGAGAGCGTCCTGTTCCGCGCCCACCGCCTTGTCCCCGACGGACGCGTGTCCGGCGTGCGCTACGTCGTCTACCTCCCGGGCGAGGCCTACGCCGGCCTGGGGCGTGTCGAGCAGCGCAAGGCCCTGGCGCGAGCCGTCGGGCGCGTCAACCAGCGCCTGGCCAAGGAGCGCTTCGTGCTGCTCGGCCCGGGTCGCTGGGGCAGCACCAACCCGGAGTTGGGTGTGCCGGTCACGTACGGCGACATCTACAACGCTCGAGCGCTGGTCGAAATCCACTCCGGCGAGGAGCCCTCGCAACCGTCCTACGGAACGCACTTCTTCCAGGACCTCGTCGAGGCGCACATCTACCCGCTCGCCCTGGAGCTCGACGACCCGCAGACGGTGTTCAACCCCGAGGCGCTGCTCAGCGCCCCCAACCAGCTGGCCCGCTTGGTGCCCGAGGAGGCCGGCTGGTCCAGCGGCCTCATCGTCGTCGACCTGCAGGATCTTCCATCGAGACCGACTCTAGAGCTGGTGATGGATGGAGAAGCCGGCATCGCGGTGGCGCACTACAAGACCGGTGGTGAGTGATGAGTGGTCAGCCGTCAGAGGGGGAGGAAGGTAGGTTGGGGATTAGGGATTGGAGACTGGGGACTGGAAACTGGGAACTGGAAACTGGGAACTGAAAGACCGCTCGCTGACCGCTGACCACTGACAGCTTTCTTCAGCACTCCTCTTCCGGCATCGGCCGCAGGTCCGCCCGCCAGCCGAATTCGCCGACGAGCGGCACGAACGCCACGGGGACGATCCGTTCGCCATCGACGCGGCCGCTGTGGCGGCGCCAGCGTTCCAGCATCTGGCCGTCCACGCCCCCTACAGGAATCAATAGCCGTCCGCCATCGGCCAGTTGATCGAGGAGCGGTTGCGGCGGCCGCGGCGCCGCGGCGGTCACGATGATGGCATCGTAAGGCGCATGTTCCGGCAACCCGCCGGAGCCGTCGACCTGACGCACCTCGACGTTGCTCAGACCGAGATGCTGAAGAAGCTTGCGGGCGCGGTCGGCCAACTCCGGCAAGCGCTCCAGGGTGTACACCTTGCGCGCCAGGCCGGCCAACACCGCCGCCTGGTAGCCGGAGCCGGTGCCGACCTCCAGTACCGTTTCTCCCCCCTTCAACTCCAGGCACTGTGTCATCAGGGCGACGATGTAGGGCTGGGAAATGGTCTGCCGCTGCCCGATGGGCAGCGGCATGTCGCTGTAGGCCAGGTGAGATGAGTCCTGCGGGACGAACAGGTGACGAGGGACCCGCCCCATCACTTCCAACACGCCAGGGTCGGTGATGTCCCGTCCCCGCAGCTGATAGTCCACCATCCGGGCGCGCTGGGCCCGCCGTTCGGGCGAATCGTCCATCGATCCCCGGTTCGATTATAGGCCCACCCGTCGGGCGGATACGCCAGGGTGGCGCGAGGCCGCGGCCGGGGCTAGTGCGAGTCGGGAGCCGCGGCTGACCGGCGGCTGAGCACTAGCACGTTTCCACCGGCGACGAGCAGCACGCCCAACAGCACCTGCAGGTTCAGCTGCAGGCCCTCGAAGAGCCAGGACAGCCCCAGCGCCACCAGGGGGAAGATGACGGCGACATAGCCGGCCCGCGCGACGCCGATACGGCCCACCAGGGTCAGGTAGGCACCGAAGGCCACCACCGAACCGAAGATCGCAAGGTACAGCAGCGAGGCGATGTAGCCGGGCGAGGGGTCGAAGGCGAACGGGACACCCCGCACCAGGGCAATGCCGAACGTGGCCAGCGCGCCGTAGGCCATCCCGTAGGCGTTCGTCTGCACCACCGGCAAACCGGCGCGCTGGTTCCGCGCCGCCACGATGTTGCCGATGGAGGCCGAGAGCACGGCGGCGAGCGAAAGCCCGAGTCCCAGGCGCCACTCGCCCGCAAACGAAAGCCCGGCCAGTTCGCGCCAGAAAACCAACGTCAGCCCGACGAGGCCCAGCAGGCCACCCAGCACGACCCTCGGCTTGATGGCATTGCGCAGGAACACAGCCGCCAGCACGACGTTGCACAGCGTCAGCGTCGCGAAGACGATGGCCACCAGACCGCTCGCCAGGCGCTGCTCGGCCAGGTAGACCGTGATGTAGTTGAGGCAGAAGAGGAATATCCCCTGGAGCGCGATGAAGACGTGGTCTCGCAGGCGGTAGCGCATCGGCAATCGTCGCAACCCGGCGTACGCCATCAGGATCAGCGACGCCAGCCCGAAGCGGTAGACGACGGACGCCTCCGGGGCGACCACCCCCAACTGGAACGTAATCGCCAGCCACGTGGATCCCCAAATCAGGGTTGTGAGAGCGTACAGGGCTGCGTTCTGCATCGACGTTTCTCGGTCCGCGAACGAGCGGGGGACAAACCCAAACCCGTTTTGGCCGTGGAGCCGATGAGTGGCCCGAGCATCGACAACGGCCAAAACGGGTTTGGGCTGAGGTTTGGATTGTCGCCGCTACCAGCCGCGCACGACGCGCTGCTCCTTCCAGATGTCGGCCTCGTTGTGATAGCCCGCCTGCTCCCAGAAACCCAGCCGGTCCTGAGCCATGAACTCAATCGCCCGCACCCACTTGCCGCCCTTCCAGAAGTAGGGAGTCTTGATGTCCTCCCGGCCTGGGATGAAGCCCACAATGCCGCGCACGGGGTAGCCGTGGTCCGGGCTGATGGGCTCGCCGTCGAAATGGGTCGCCAGCAGAAAGTTGTCTCCCAAGGCGACCTCCAGCGGGACGTTGACGGTGAAGCCGTACTCGCAATGTTGCATCACGAAGTGCGCCGTCGGCTTGAGCTTGAGCAGGCCGCGGTCGATCAGGTCCTTCAACGAGACGCCTTCCCACTCGGTGTCGAACTTGCTCCAACGCGTCACGCAGTGAATGTCCATCTTCACCTTGCGCCGCGGCAGGGCCATGAACTCCGACCACGACCAGCGCTTCTCTTCCTCGACCTCGCCCCAGACGCGGAAATCCCAGGTGGCGGGATTGAACGGGGGCACCGGTCCGTAGTGCAGGACGGGGAACTTCAAGGTGAGCGACTGACCCGGCGGCAGGCGTCCTTCCTTGCGCACCTGATCTTCGAGTTGGCGGCGTTCCTGCCCCTGGAACATGAATGTTCTCCGTCGGAAGCGGGATTATATCAGACGGGTTTGCTCGAGTTTTTCGAGCGAACGCGTGGGAACGTTGCCTCCCCGGCCGGCGTCTACACGCCAGACCGATCGATGGAGGCGACGATGACCGCCCGTCCCGTGCGCCCGTTGCTCGCAGCTGCCGGCCTGGCCGCCCTGGCGCTCGCCTGCGGCGGATTGACCGCCGAACCCGGCCCTGGCTCCCGCACACCCACCGCCGAAGCCGCCGAGTCGGGCCTGTCCCTGACCGTCTACAACCAGGGCACCGCCCTCGTGCGCGATCGCCGCCAGATCCAGCTCCGCGAAGGCATCAACGAGCTGCGCTTCGGCGACGTGGCCGCAGCGATCGACCCCACCAGCGTTCTGTTCCGCTCGCTGACCGATCCGTCCGGCACGTCGGTGCTCGAGCAGAACTATGAATACGACTTGGTGGGCTCGGCCGCGCTGCTGGAGAAGTACCTCGATCAACCCATCACGGTCGTCACGCAAGACGGCACGCTGTACACCGGCCGCTTGTTGAGCGGCCGCGGCGATGTCATCCTGCAGGATGACGACGGCCGCGTCACCGTCGTCGGCGGCGATGACATCCAGGAGTTCTCCTTCCCCGATCTGCCGCAAGGCTTGATCACGCGGCCGACCCTGGTGTGGCGCCTGCTCTCGCCCCGCGCCGGGGCCCAGGACGTCGAGATCACGTATCTCACCGGCGGCGTGACGTGGCAGGCCGACTATGTCTTGCTGCTTGGAGCCGATGAGCGTTCGATCGACCTCGACGGCTGGATCACTCTCGGGAACACCAGCGGCGCCACCTTCCAAGACGCCCTGCTCAAGCTGATCGCCGGCGACCTCAACCGCCTGCCCGAGCCCGGCTTCGCCGTCGCCGAAGACATGTACCGTGCCACGCCGACTCAGGCGCCCACGGCCGTCGAGCAGCGAGAGTTCTTCGAATACCACCTGTACGAGATCCCGCGGCCGGTGACCGTCGCCGACAACGAAACCAAGCAGATTGAGTTCGTCAGCGCCGCCGACGTCGCCGCCGCCAAGTTCTTCGTCTACGACGGCTTGCAGTGCCAGTCGTACTACTGGTACTGCGCCTACAGCGGCTACCCGCAGACCGAGCCGTCCTACGGCGTGGCCTCCAACCCCAAGGTCATGGTCATGGTCGAGTTCGACACCGACAACGTCGATGCCGATCTGCCGCGCGGCCGGGTGCGCCTGTACCAGGAGGACGTCGACGGCGCCGCCCTTCTCATCGGCGAAGACCAGATCGACCACACCCCCAAGGGCGAGCAGCTGCGTCTGTACGTCGGGGATGCCTTCGACATCGTCGGCGAGCGCATCCAGACCGACTTCCGCCGCCCGAGTGAAAAAAGCCTCGAGGAGACCTACCAGATCACGTTGCGCAACCACAAGGATGAAGCGGTGGAGGTGCGCGTCGTCGAGCACCTGTTCCGCTGGAGCGAATGGCGCATCCTGGAATCCACCGGCGACTACACCAAGATGGACTCGTCGACGATCGAGTTCCGCGTTCACATTCCCGCCAACGGCGAAACGCAGGTGAGCTACACGGTGCGGTACAGCTGGCCGTAGAGTACGGTTCCCGGTCTCCAGTTTCCAGTTTCCAGTCAAGCGCCAGACTGGGCACTGGGAACTGGTGACTGGAAACCTATGGAGACCCTCCCACAAGGATGCCCACGCGTTTGACGCACGGCCGTTGAAACACGTCGACGGTGTGGGGCGCGTCGGGGAGCTCGCTCGTCAGATCCTGGCCGGCAAAATGCAGCTGCTCGTGGAAGCCGGTGCGCCACTTCGGGCAGTCGGTGACGTCGTAAACGACGCCGGCGTAGGCCACGAAGCAGCGCGCGCCGCGCTCGCCGTTGTGGCGCCTCAGGTCCTGGAGTGTGATTTCTTGTTCATCGGGCATCCCGGCCTCACCCCTTGCCCCTCTCCCGCCTGGCGGGTGAGGGGTCGGGGGTGAGGGCACGCCGCCGCGGCCGCAGCGTCCGGCGCATGATCGGCCGCGTCGGCGAACGACGCGCGACCTCGCGGAACCCGGCCTGGAGGAAGGCCGCCGCCAGCCCGGTGAAGGCGAAGGCGGCCGGGATCGGACCGGCGGCGGGATCGATCGGGTATCCCTCGATCCAGCGCGCCCCGCGCCGGCGGGCGTGCTCCACCGCCGCCCCCAGCAACCCAACGGTGACTCCCTGGTGTCGGTAGCGGCGATCCACAAACAGGCACACCACCGACCACACCGGCCGTTCATCGACGCGCTTCAGCACACGCGAGTTCTCCAGCACGGGGAAATCGGTCCGGGGCCCAAAGGACACCCAGCCCACAGGAAGGTCTCCATCGTAAGCGAGCAGCCCGGGCGGCGGTCCCTCGCTGACGAGTCTCCGCAGTCGGCGACGGTTGCCCGCCCCCGCGCCGCGGTTGTAGATCTTGCGCGGCACGCGCCACCACATGCACCAACACCCGCCGCAGGCGCCGCGCGGGCCAAACAGGCGCGCCAGATCACCCCACCGTTCCCGCGTGACCGGACGAAAGTGCAGGGCCAAAGGGGAACGCCGGCGAGCGGTCACAACGACGCCAGGAACTCGGCGACGACCTCGAGGTAGCGCCCGGTCTCTTCGACGAAGGTCATGTGCCCGCTATGCTCGAAGACCACCAGGCGTCCGTCCGGCACGCCGGCCACGATGGCCTCGGCCGCCGGCCGCGAACAGACGCGGTCGTGCGCGCCCGCCAGCACCAACACCGGCTGACGCACGCGGCCCAAACGGTCTTCGACCTCGATGCCTCCGTAGTCCTGCTGGGCGAAATGGCGCAGGACGTCCGGAGAATGGATTCCCCCGGAGGTGCGCTGCTCGAAGTCGGGCAGGCGCGGGTCGAGCGGGTCGGCGAAGTGGAATGGCATCTGGTCGTGCAACAGCGCCGCGACATCGGCTTCGGTTTGGGCCGAGGCCTCGCGCTCCCACGACGATTTCACCTGCGCTCGCAGCGACTCGGGCTCGAACGCCGCTAGGTTGGCGTCGACGTGCTCGAGGTAGCGCGCCGAGGGGACGCCCGAGGAGACGATGGTGCGCGCCGCCTCACCGGGGAAGTCCACGGCGTGCTGCAGCGCCACGAACGCGCCGTAGGAATGGCCCAGCACGGCAAAGCGATCCAGGCCCATCGCTTCGGCGAGCGCCCCCACGTCGGCCGCCATCTGCCCGATCGACCAGGTGTCGGGCGAGGTCCGGTCGGAGCGGCCCTGCGAGCGCTGGTCGACGAAGATCAGCCGCAGGCGGTCGGCCAGCGGATCGAGGTAGTCGCCATACATGCGGTGGTCGAGGCCGGGTCCGCCGTGGAGGATGATCAGCGGCGCGCCCGTGCCGCGCTCTTCGACGTACAGGCGCGTGTCGCCGATGGGAACGAGCCGGCCGGCCATTCGTCAGCGGTCCGTGAACACCGGCAGGTGGCCGAGAGCCAGGATCCCCTTCCATTGGTCGGGGTCCCCCTCGGTGAACACGGCCGCCTCGGCGACGACGTGGGCCCCCGCCAGCTTCATCAGGCTGCGCATGCCCTCGATGGTCGAGCCGGTGCTGATGACGTCGTCGACCAGCACGACGCGTTGGCCGGCGACAAGCTGGCGGTCCTTTTCGTCGAGGTACAGCGTCTGCGGCCGGCCGGTGGTGATCGACACCGTCTCCGACTGCAGCGTCTCGCCCATGTAGACCTTGTAGGCCTTGCGCAGCACGACGTAGCCCTTGCGCAGCACACCCGCCAGGGCGTGGGCCAGCGGGATGCTCTTGGCCTCCGGCGTGACGATCAGATCGAACGTCAATCCCTGCAGGCGTTTCGCCAGCTCTCGGGCGCACGCCTCGACCAGCTCCACATCGCCCAGGATGTTGAGCACGGCGATGCGCACGCCCGGCGCCACCTCGAACAGGGGCAGCTCGCGGCGCAGCCCGGCGATGTCTACGCGGTAGGTCTGACGTTGCGGGGGCATGCCGTCCTCCCGGTCTTGACGGCCGCGGCGGCCGGAGGTATCCTTATTTCGATACTCATCGAATCAATTAGACGAGGATCGAATGAAGGCGGGACCCCCGGACGACGAGGCGCTGCGGTTCTTCCAGGCGCTGGCCGACGTCAACCGCCTGCGCCTGCTCGGCCTGCTGGCGCTGGCGCCGCACAGCGTCGAGGAACTGGCGGGCATCCTGCACCTGCGTCCGTCGACGGTGTCCCACCATCTCGGTCGACTGACCGAGGCCGAGTTGGTCGAAGCGCGGGCCGAAAGCTATTATAGTGTATACGCTCTGGCGCCCGGCGCCATCGAAACGCGGGCGCGCCGCCTGCTGGCGCGCCGCGCCTTGCGCGCCCGCGCCGCTGCCCTCGACCTGGGCGCCTACGATCGCAAAGTCCTGCACGACTTCTTGCGCAGCGATGGACGGTTGAAGACCATCCCCGCCCAACGGCGCAAACGCGCCGTCGTGCTGCGACACCTGGCAACCTTCTTCCGCCTCGGCCGCCGTTACCGCGAGGGCGAGGTCAACCGGATCCTGAAGCGATTCCACCCGGACACGGCGACGTTGCGAAGGGAAATGGTCGGAGAGGGGCTGCTGCAGCGCCAGGCGGGGCAGTATTGGCGGGTGGGGAACGCCGGGGCGACGAACTAGGGGCGCCCAGACGGCGCGCCGTGCGGCACGACGCCGTCACCCCTCGGGCGGAGGACCGAGCGGTTGGGTCTCCTTGCGGTGCAGCTGGGAAATCCCCATGACCATCTTTCCATTGAACAGGACGGCCGCGGAATCCAGAACCACTTGCGGGAACAGCAGCGCCTGGATACGGGCCTCGTAGGCGGCGACAAAGGGCCGGTTGGCTTCCAGGATCAGGCCGCTGAAATCCAGCTTCCCGGGCCATTCCACCAGCCCGTGGACCTCGAAGCCTCCGAGAAGAATGCGGATCCGATAGGGGAAGGGCTTGGTATATCCGCCCCGTGCGGTTCCCACGATCCCCAATTCGGTGCGGTTTCCGATCGCCACCAGGGCGATCTCACTTTTCACCATCCACAACCCGCCGACCTTCTCCGCTTGATCCCACGGCACGTACAGCGGGCAGAGCGTTGCCTCTTCGACGTCTACGCCCGATTCGGTGGGCAGATTGAAGAATCCGAAGAGCCCCTGCGCGCCGGCCTGCACCTGACCGGCCACCCGGTGCGTCGCGGTGAAGATGTCCACGGCAACGGTTCGACGGGCTATGGCGGCTTCCTCCCATCAACGGACCGCTGCGCCGGTCCGCCTCCATTCTAGACCCGACGGCAAGCGCCTAGGGAGTGCCAGGACCGGTTGTCGGATCGGAAGGCATCGGTGGAGGGAGTCGGAATTCGTAGATCCCGTCGCGCCGCGGCCAATGACGGCCGCAGCCCCGGCAGTCGACTCCCGCCTCCGTTTCGGCCAGGTCGAGCGAGCCGCAGGCCGGGCAACGCCACAGGTGACCTGCAGCGGGACTCGCGCCTCCGACGGCGCGTGAGCGAACGAAAATGCTCGGCGTGACCAACGCCCACCGGCCCAGCCGCTGCAACACCGCTTCCGCAGCCATGAGCAGCGACAGCGGCACGGCGCGTTTGAGCGCGCCCAGGCGCAGGAACGAGACGGGGACCTCACGTTCCAGGTCAAATCCGGCGGTCTGGAGCCAACCTCGTACCGCGTCAGGGTGGAAATCGTAGTTGAGGCGGGCGAACTCGACGCTGTCCAGGCGAAAGGGGTTCCAGTCTTGTCGACGCACCATCCAGCGCAGGATCGCTTTCAGGTTGCGCTTGTTGGCGTATTCAAGCAGGAAGACCGCCCCGGGCGAAAGGGCGGCGCGGACGCTCGCCAGAGCAGCAGCCGGATCGGCCATATGGTGCAGCGTGCGGATCATCGTGGCAGCATCGAAGGCGCCGGGCGCGAAGGGCATCCGGTAGACATCCGCGACGACGTAGCGGCAGCGTGGCGCATCGCCGAGGCGCTTACGGGCCTGCTCCAATTGGGAGCGGGAGTAGTCCAGCAGGGTGACTTCGTCGAACCCCTGGTAGCGCGGGGTATGGCGGCCGGCGCCGGCGCCGACCTCCAAAAGATGCCGGCCGCCCGGCGGGAGCAGGCGCGCCAACGCCAGCGCCTCGGCCCGGTCCTCGTAGGCGCGGCCGCCTCGGCCCCAGAACGACTCCTGGTAGTCCGAGCCCTCGTAGTCGCAAACGGCTGGATAGGGATCGCCCACACCCGCCTCGCCGCCTGATTGTACCGGCGGCGGTCCCGTGCGGGCTGGTTTCACGTGAAACGCCGGCGGGCGGTCAGCGGTCAGCCATGTCCCCTAGCGCTGGTCTTCGTAGCGCGAGTCTTCGATCTGGCGGTGGAGCTGCTCATCCGGCGGAACCGCTGGCGACGAGGGGCCCTCCTCCGCCCAGCGGGCCTCGGCGGCGACCAGGGCCTCCGGCGCGGCCCGGGGGACAATCCCGATCCTTCCGCAGTGTGGGCAGCGTTCCAGCTTGCCGAATATGAGATTCGGCGAAAGCATATGACGACCGAAGGGCAGGTGGCAGCGCGGGCAGACGGCGCCGCCGGCAGCCCCATACTGGCCGAGGTGGAAGGTCCCACGGCCGAACAGCATCGGCCCAACCGTCGCCACCGCCACGCCGACGGCCAACAGGGCCAGCAACGGACCGACCATCCGCAGGACAAACTGAGGGCCGACGTCGGCCGAGACGAATTCTGCGACCAGAGGCTCGGTGGTCAGTCGGTCTCCACTCGCGGTCTCGCCTTGCGCGGTCAGGGTATGGCTGCCAAGGGGAAAGTCTCCGGTGTGGAGGGGTATCTCGAACGGGGCTTTCGAGGCCTCGCCCAGAATCTGGCCATCCAAGAGGAACACCACGCGGACCAGATCCCCCGGCCCCTCCGCCCGCAGCGTGAAGCTTCCTTGAATCTGATTTCCCCACGCGAAGCCGAAGTTGCGATCGAGGTCGAGCTCAAGCGCCGCCTGAGCACGCGCCGGGGAACCATATGCGAATAGCAGGAGGACGAGAGCCAGGAGGCGGGCCTTCGACCTGGTCGAGCCTGCCCTCCTGCCGAGTGGGTTGGGGATCGCCTCGACGGGTTTGCCCATGACCATCTACCGCCAGCGCGTCAGGATCGTCTCGCGCTGGAACAAGCTGACGGCGAACGCAATCAGCCCGGCGTCCGCGACGGCCAAGCCGGCCGCCAGCCAGGCCACCAGCCGGGCGTTCAGGTAGATCAGGCCGGCGATCTGGCCGAAGAACAGCCCGAGCAGCGGGACGATGACGACCATGGCGAGCTGTTCGGCGGCGCGGGGATCCGTGCTGCGCGACGACACCATGACCGCCGCCGACACCGACGCCAGCGCCAGGAGCGGGCCGACCAGGAAGATGGCCAGCAGCCACATCGGGTCGGCCAGGCGGGCCGTCACCTCCGGACTGATGACGACCCACCGCGCCGCCAGCGCGAAGATGATGAACCCTCCCCAGGTGGCGGCCACCGCCGGCAGGATGGCGGCCAGCCCCTTTCCGGCCAGCAGTTGCAACGTGCTGACGGGGGTTGCCAGCAACGGTTCGAGGGTGCGTGTGATCTTCTCGCCGACGATGCTGTAGGAAGCGATCGTTACCGGGATGGCCAGCGGGATCATCATGAACAGCAACATGAACTGGCTGACCAGAGCGTACTGCGCGCAAGCGGCGCCGGTCAGTCCACCGCACAGGGCCTCGTAGCCCGGCGGCAGGTCCATGGTTCCCAGGTTGCCGGCGCCTCCGGTGCCACGGGTGGCCGCCAGCACGCCGATGGGCAAGCCGGTCATCACCAGCGGCAGGAAGGCCACGGTGAAGATGACCATCCGGTTGCGGAAGACTTCCCGCCATTCCTTGCGGACGATGACCCACACCGCCCTCATTTGCTTTTCTCCTGGGTGTTCACCAGATGCAGGTAGACGTCCTCGAGCGATTGGCGCAACTCCCCGATGAATTGGAGATCGGCTCCAGCGCCGACCAGGGCTCGAATCAGGTCCGGGTTGTGTGTTTCCGGATCGTCGAGAGTGACCAGCATGCGGCCGTCCGCCTCACGCACCTGATGGACGAAGGGCAGCCGGGCCGCGGCTTCGGCGTAGGCCGGAGCCAATGCCCGCAAGTGAACGACGACCGTTCGCCCGAACAGCTGGCGCCTGAGGGCGGCCGGGGAGTCCAGCGCCAGCAGCCGCTGGCGGAAGACGCCGATGCGGTCACACAGCCGATCGGCCTCATCCAGGTTGTGGGTGCACAGGAAGATGGTTCGCCCTTCGCGGCGCAGCTCGGCAATGAAATCCCGCACCAGGTGAGCGGCCTCCGGGTCGAGGCCGCTGGTGGGTTCATCCAGGAAGAGCACTTGGGGTTCATGGAGCAGGGCGCGGGCGATGGCCAACTTCTGACGCATCCCCTTGGAGAAAGTGCCGGCGGGCTCGAAGCGGCGCTCCCACAGGCCCAGCCATTGCAGGTAGTGCTCCACGGCCGCCCCGGCGTCGGCGACACCGTACAACTCGGCAAAGAACGCCAGGTTCGCCTGCGCGCTCAAGCCGTCGTACAGGCCGGGGGTCTCGGTGAGGACGCCGATGCGCCGCCGCAGCGTGGAATCCTCGCGGCCGACGCGGCAGCCGGCGACGGTCGCCTGGCCGTCGCTCGGCGCGATCAGGCCGGCCAACATGCGAATGGTGGTGGTCTTGCCCGCGCCGTTCGGCCCCAGGAAGCCGAAGATCTCGCCAGGGGCGACCGACAGCGTCAGCCGGTCGACGGCCAGGATGTCTCCGAATCGGCGGGTCAGGTTCTCGGTCTCGATCATGGCTGCTCTCTACCGAGAGTAGCGCGTGTCGTCCAGTCGCTCGGGCCGGACGGGCGCGTCCTTCGGCAGCTCGATCGGCGGCGCCAAAGGCGGAGCGGCAGGCGACTCCACGGTGGCTGGCCTCAGCCGCAACAGGATGACCAGACTGGTGACGGCGAAGGCGGCCACCAGGATCTCGGTGGCGATGGCGCCGGAGACCGAGCCCTGATTCGCGCCCCAAAGGACTCCGGCGAACACCGCGGCAGCATCGACGGCGGCATGCCACAGGATAGCCCCCAGGAGCCAGAGAGCTCCACCGCGCCGGGTGAACGTCTGCAGGACGAGCACCGCCAGGGTGATTTGGACGGCCAAGGCCGAGGCGCGTTCCACCGCGCCCAAAAGGAAGATCGGGGCCGGCGTTGCCCAGTACTGCGCCAGGGAGGCCTCGGCCGCAGCCAGCTGGTCGGGAGGGACGACGGTCGAAAGATCTTGACCGCGCAGGGCGTAGGCCTGAGCGTGTTGAAGAATGGCCAGCACACCGATGGCGATGGCTTCGGCACCGCCATGCCCCAACCCGAAGAGAACCCCGTCGCGGTAGGTGCGAGCGCGCCGGATCCAGAAGCGGTAGGCCAGGAAGCGCGCTCCCTCCTCAAAGACCCCCGCCGACAACCCCAGCAGGACGGCAGCCACGGCCAGCGGCCCCACCGCCGGTGTCCCGGACCCTGTCCCGAATCCGAGGCGGACCAGCAGCGGATTGAGCACCTGGCCGTTGAAGGGGATGTGCCCGACCTGCGAAAGCAGGAAGGTGACGGCCCCCACCAGCGCCAGTCCCCAGCCCAGGTGCCAGCGGCGGGTGAAATAGACCCCCAGCGCCAGGGGCAGCGCGATCATCAAGAACGCCGATAAGCCTCGCAGAAGGACGTCCATGCCTACTCCACGCCGGGCTGGCCCGGCCACCCGTCGATTGTGGACCGGGACGCCCGGCGCCCGCAGTCCCTTGTTTCACGTGAAACGGAGGCCGCCTGTCACCGGACCCCGGGCAGGATGGCCGTTGCCGCCACGACCTCACACACGGCGGCCACGGCCAGGGTGACCGCCACCAAGCCGTAGAGACGTGTCGTCACCCCCAGGCCGAGGCGGTAGCCTTGTCCGCGGGTGGTCGCCCCCGACTTCGCTGGCTGTGTCCATCCATAGCCTTGAATCCAGGCGGCCAGCATGGTCAGCACGTAACCCTGACCCTCCAGGATCAGCACCCCGGCAATGACCGCCCCTTCGGGCACGTTGCCCCATGTGATGGCCGCTGGCGCGGGCGAGAAGAGCAGGCCCCAGACCAGGGCCCGAAAGCCTGCGACCGCCAGCCCGCTGAAGGGTAGGACAAGCGACGGGAGGGTGATGGAGGCCAGGCTGCCGATGATCAGGTTGACGGCCAAGGTCAATCCGATGGCGGCCAGGACGTCTCCGCGATCGTACACGCCGGCAACCGGAGCCAGCGCGCCGCTTTCGAGCGACGACTCGACGGCGGACCGCAGCCCCTCGGCCGTCTTCGTCGCGAGCTGGGCCCAGGCGAGACCTACCAGGATCAGTCCATAGTAGCCGACATTGCACGCCAGATAGGCGCGGCGGTGGCGACGGACGATATCGACGGCGCTCGACAGCAGCGACATGGCAGCCTCCTGCGCGCCTCGAGCTCACCAAGCCTCGCCCGGCCGTGTTCTCCGGCGGCGCTCCTGGCGCGTGAGCCGGCGGCGGGCGATCAGGGTCACGGCCTGGCTGGGCCTGCGCAGCAGCGCCGAGGCGAACTCCCAGCCTTCCTCCCCCCAGGCGTTCAGCAATTCCGCCAGTTGGTCATCTTTGGGAGAGCGAAGCATCGACCCCAGCGTCTCGACCCGATACTCCCACGGCGCCTCGTCCACGGGTCACTCCTTGGCCGATTTCGCCAGCGCCACGACGCCTGTCATGCCGCCCAGGTTCATCGTGTCGACGGCGCTGGAAGGCACGATCACCAATGCGCCCTTCTCCTTCAATCCTTCGAAGAGCATGTTCATCGCCCGCAGATGGAGCGCCGTCGGGTTGTCCCGGTACGCCAGCGAGGCGTCGGCGAAGGATTGGGCGATTTGTTTCTCGGACTCACCCAGGATGACGCGCGCCTGGCGTTCGCGCTCGGCCTGAGCCTGGCGGCTCATCGCATCCTCAAGATCCTGCGGGATCACGATGTCTCGGATCTCGACCGACTGCACCGTGATTCCCCACGGGGTGGTGCGCTCGTCGATGATGGCTTGCAGGTCCTTGTCCATCTTCGCCCGGCCGACCAGGATCGAGGCCAGGTCCATCTGCCCGATGACCTCGCGCAGCGCCGTCTGTGCCGCCCAGGCGATCGCCATGCGGTAGTCCTCGACTTCCAGCGCGGCCTTCTCCGCATCCCACACCAACCAGAACAGCACCGCGTCGACATCCACCGGGACGGTGTCCTTGGTGAGGGTCTTCTCGGCACTGAAGGGCGTGACCATCACGCGGTGGTCGATCCAGGTGGAGACGCGATCGAAGACCGGGATGATCCAGAACAGGCCGGGGCCGCGCAGCCCGCGGAAACGCCCCAGCCGCAGCACAACACCCTTCTCCCATTGATCGGCCACCTTGATGGCGAAGAGAACATACAGCCCCACCAGGTTGGCCACCACGACAACCGCCGCCATGGCGTCATCGGCGACCCCGGCGGCGTCCATCACGGGGATGGCCAGGATCGACAGGCTGAAGATCAGGATCCAGGCCCCAATGGCGATGGGAGGGACGCGAACCCAGGTGGCGGACCTCCCCGAGCCGATGGCCGCTTTGACACGCTTCGATATCAACGCTTCCATGTCAGTCTCCTTTTCGAGGATCCGTCGAAATGCGTTCGAGCGCTTCGTCGACGGCTCGGCGGATCTCCTCGGACGAGAAGCCGAGCCGCGCCGCGCCGCCGGCGAACTCGCGGGTGAGGCTGTCGAGCGCGGATTGCCGCAGCTTGCGCGCTCGGGCCGGCGGGGGCGCCTCCACCACGTATGTGCCGCGGCCCTGCTGGGTCGAGATCACCCCGGCCTCGTCCAGCAGGCGGTAGGCCCGGGCGACCGTGTTGAAGTTGATGCGCAGATCGGCCGCCAGCTGCCGCACCGTGGGCAGTTGATCCCCGGGATGCAGGGCGCCCGAGGCCACCAACCCGCGTACGTGCTCGAGGATCTGCAGGTAGGCGGGGGTCTTGCTGCGCAAGTCAACCTGGATGCGTAGGTCCGTCATCTCCCACCCATTGTCTGCTTGTATTATTGTCGCATTGTCTCTTTGATGGATTGTATCACATGTGTCAAGGGCCCGCGACGATCGGCCCCTCCGAGGAGCGTGTGCCTGGAGCCGGCTCCCTCGCCGTCGCTCAGCTGACGACCGACACAGGCTGGCTGACGGCGGAGTGCCGACACTTGCGCCTGCACGGAGCCGGAGCGCCGCGCCGGCGCCAGCGCAGGTGTGGCCGATGGCTGAGTGGTAGAATCCCCTCGAAGGTGTGCGGGAGGTTGCGGTGACCAAGGATGTCGGCACCTTCGCCGTCAAGAAGGGCCTGGCCCAAATGCTCAAGGGCGGCGTCATCATGGACGTCGTCACGGCCGAGCACGCGCGCATCGCCGAGGACGCCGGCGCGGTGGCGGTGATGGCGCTGGAGCGCGTCCCGGCCGACATCCGCGCCCACGGCGGCGTAGCGCGGATGAGTGATCCGGAGTTGATCGTCCAGATCATGGAGGCCGTGACCATCCCGGTCATGGCCAAGTGCCGCATCGGGCACTTCGTCGAGGCGCAAATCCTGGAAGCCCTGGGCGTCGACTACATCGACGAATCGGAAGTCCTGACCCCCGCCGACGAACGACACCATATCGAGAAGCACGCCTTCAAGGTGCCGTTCGTGTGCGGCTGCCGAGACCTGGGCGAAGCGCTGCGCCGCATCGGCGAAGGCGCCGCCATGATTCGCACCAAGGGCGAGGCCGGCACCGGCGACGTGGTCGAAGCGGTGCGCCATGCCCGTTCCGTGCTGGGCGAGATCCGCCGCCTGCAGACCATGCCCGACGACGAGCTGATGGCCTACAGCAAGGATCTCGCTGCGCCGTACGAACTGGTGGTCGAAACGCGCAACGCCGGGCGTCTGCCCGTGGTCAACTTCGCCGCCGGCGGCCTCGCCACTCCCGCCGATGCCGCCTTGATGATGCAGCTGGGTGTCGACGGCGTCTTCGTCGGCTCGGGCATCTTCAAGTCGGGCGACCCGGCGCGCCGGGCCAAAGCCATCGTCGAGGCGACGACCCACTACAACGACCCGAAGATCCTGGCCGAGATCAGTCGCGGCCTGGGCGAACCGATGGTCGGCATTGGCGTCACGTCCCTCGAGGCGGGGGAGCGCCTGGCCAGCCGCGGGTGGTAAGCGCAGTCGTCAGTCATCAGTTCTCAGTCTTCAGTCAAGGGCCTTGGCGGACGACCGAGAACTGATGACTTGAGAACCAACTTTTCTCCATGACACCATCCCCTACCATCGGAGTCCTCGCCCTCCAGGGAGATTTCGCCGAACATCTATCCGTCCTCCATCGCCTGGGAGTGGCCGGACGCGAGGTCCGATTGCCCGAGCATCTGGAGGGATTGGCCGGGCTGATCATCCCGGGCGGGGAATCGACGACCATCGGCAAGCTGGCCACGACCTTCCGCCTGATCGAGCCGCTGCGCACCTTCGCCGAGAAACAACCGGTGTGGGGCACCTGCGCCGGAGCGATCTTCCTGTCGCGCGACGCCCGCCGCTCCCAGCCGCTGTTGGGCCTGATGGACATCGCCGTCGAGCGCAACGCCTTTGGCCGACAGGTCGACTCCTTCGAAGCCGACCTGTCGGTGCCGGCCCTGGACCAACCCGAGCGACCCTTCCACGCCGTGTTCATTCGCGCCCCGTTGATCGAGCGCGTCGGTCCTGGCGTCGAGGTGCTGGCCTCCCTGCCCGATCAGCGAGTTGTTGCCGCCCGCCAGGGCCACTGGCTGGCGACGTCGTTCCACCCGGAGTTGACGGACGACTTGCGTTTCCATCGCTATTTCCTGCGCTGGGCCGATGGCTGAGCCCGGCGTTCGCCCTCTCGACTGGCTCGACCTGCCCGCCCTCCATCGCGTGCGCGCCCTCGGCTTGTGCCTGCACGCCGAGGTCGCCTTCACACGCGGCCCGCAAACCCTCCAGACCGCCCTGCTCGACATGCTGACACCCGGACGCCCGACCCACACGCTGGTGGCGCCGGGCTCGAACGGCGGCGAACCGACGGCCATCGGCCAGATCCTTCAGCGCGAACCGTCCGGGCCGGCGCGACTGGTGTTCCTCGGGCCGGCGGAAGCCCTGACACACGCCAGCGGCCTGCGCCTGCTCGATGCCTTGAGCCAAGCCGCCGCGCTTCGCGGCGCGCGCAATCTGATCGCCGACGTCGACGAGCACAGCCCGGCCTTCGAGTGCCTGCGCCTGGCCGGCTTCGCCATCTACGCCCGGCAGCGCATCTGGCGGCGCGAGCCTCAGGTGGGGACGAGCCCCCGGGCCGCCGCCAGCCTGTGGCGCCCCGAGCTGTCTTCCGACGGGCCGGCGCTGCAATCGCTTCTGGCGAATCTCGTGCCGGGACTGGTGCAGCAGGTCGAGACCGGCCCTTCGCGCGCCCGGCGAGGCTTTGTCTACTGGGACGAGGACGAGCTGCGGGGTTACCTGGAGGTCGAACGCGGCCCGCTGGGGATCTGGCTGCAGCCCTACGTTCACCCGGCGGTCGAGACGATCGAGCCTCTGTTCGCAGGTATGTTGCACGAAGGCGAAAACCGCTCGACCCGCCCGATGTACGTCTGCGTGCGCTCCTACCAGGGCTGGATGAGCGGACCCCTGACGCGTTTCGGTTTCGAGGTCTGCGATGATCAGGCGGTCATGGTCCGGCGCCTGGCAGCCGTCGAACGCGCCGCCGATCGCGTCGTCCATCCGGCGCTGGAGCCTCATCCGGAACCGACGGCGCCCATCGCGCGCGCGGAAAGCAAGCAATGACGAGTGCCCGGGAAGCCTGGGGCACGGGATTGGGGATTGGGGATTGGGGGTTGGGGATGGGGGACTAGAGACTAGAGATTGGCACTGGAAACTGGCAACTGGCAACTGGCAACTGGAAACTGAGACGGAAGGCTGACAGCTGATCTCATGACCCAGCAACGAATCACCGACGACCTCGACGCCCTGCTGGGCGTGCTGCCGCCCGATCTGGTTCACAGCCTGGTGCAGGTCGACCGCCAGGACTTCCTGCTGGAGGTCATCCTCGATCTCGGGCGCGTGCCGACGGCGCGTTTCGTCGACCGCGAGGTCACCCTGGCCGACCGCGAGATCGCGCGCGGCGACATCGAATTCGTCGTCACGCGCGTCGGCGAGTTCGACGCCGACAACCGCGCCGGTCTCGAGCGCACCCTCCACCGCATTTCGGCGCTGCGCAATCGGCGCGGCCACATCGTCGGCCTGACCTGCCGCGTCGGGCGAGCGGTCTACGGCACCATCGAGATCATCCAGGACATCATCTCGAGCGGCCAGAGCCTGCTGCTGCTCGGGCGCCCGGGCGTGGGCAAGACCACCATGCTGCGCGAGGCGGCCCGCATCCTGGCCGAGGAGCGGCGCGTCGTCATCGTCGATACCTCCAACGAGATCGCCGGCGACGGCGACGTCGCCCATCCAGCCATCGGCCGTGCCCGGCGGATGCAGGTGCGCGAGCCGAGCCTGCAGCACGAAGTCATGATCGAAGCCGTCGAGAACCACAACCCCGAGGTCATCGTCATCGACGAGATCGGGCGTGAGTTGGAGGCCGCCGCCGCCCGCACGATCGCCGAGCGCGGCGTGCAGCTGATCGGGACCGCCCACGGCAACACCCTGGAGAACTTGCTGCTCAACCCTACTTTGTCGGACCTGATCGGCGGTATCGAGTCGGTGACGCTGTCGGACGAGGAGGCCCGCCGCCGCGGCACGCAGAAGACCGTGCTGGAGCGGCGCGCCGCGCCGACCTTCGATGTCCTGATCGAAATCCAGGATCGCGAGCGCCTGGCGGTCCACCACGATGTCGCTGCCGCCGTCGACGCCATGCTGCGCGGCCGCCCGCTGCCGCCCGAGCTGCGCCGGCGGGACGAGACGGGCCAAATCCACATCGAGACGGTGCCGATGGCCCGACCGGCGCGCGCCCCGGCCGAAGCCGGCTACCGCCGCTCGGCGGCGGCGCTGCCGTCGACGCCGCCGTCCGACAACGGCAGCTTGCCTTTTTCCCCAACGCCGCCTCATATGCCGGGCGAAGCGCTGACCACGCTGCGCATCTACCCCTACGGGGTCGCCCGCAACCGCCTGCGCACCGCCGCCAAGCGCTTGCACCTGCCGGTCATCCTGGCCGACGATGCCGCTCAGTGCGACGTCATCGTCACCTTACGCGCCTATTACCGGCGACGCCAGAAGTTCATCAGCGAGGCAGAATCGCGCCGCATCCCGGTATACGTGCTGCGCTCCAATTCGGTCGGCCAGATGGAGGGGTTCCTGAGCGACCTGTACAACCTCCAGCCGGCCGAGCCGGAGGAGTCATCGCTGGACGTCGCCCTGACGGAGGCACAGCAGGCCATCGACACGGTCCTCAACGGGGCGCGCTCGTTTGACCTTCCACCGGCTTCATCGTACATTCGTCGGCTCCAGCATCAGCTCGCCCGCCAGGCCAACCTGGTTTCCCATTCGTACGGCAAGGAACCGAACCGGCGTGTGAGGATCTTCAGGGAATGAGGCTCATGGGAAGTGAACAGTGGTGAGTGGTCAGTGGCCAGGAAGATCAGACTCCACTGACCACTGACCACTGGCCACTCGCTGAGGCGCCATGTCTCTCTTCATCACCCTCGAGGGCCCCGACGGGGGCGGCAAGTCGACCCAGGCGCTACGCCTGGTCGAGTCGCTACGCGGCCAGGGACTCGACGTCCTGATGACGCGCGAGCCCGGCGGCACGGCCATCGGCGACCAGATCCGACGGGTGCTGACCGACCTGGGCAACACGCCGATGCACCCGCGGACCGAGCTGCTGCTCTTCTCCGCCTCGCGCGCGCAGTTGTGCCACGAAGTCATCCGGCCGCATCTTCAGGCCGGAGGTACGGTCGTGTCCGATCGTTTCTACGACTCGACCTTTGCCTACCAGGGCTACGGCCACCGCCTCGATCTGGAGGCGTTGCGCCACATCACGACCTTCGCCACCGGCGGGCTGGTGCCCGACCTGACTCTGCTGCTCGACCTGGCGGCGCAGGACGGCCTGATGCGCCGCAAGAAACACGGTGAATGGAACCGCCTCGACGCGTATGACCTGGCGTTCCACGAGCGCGTGCGCCAGGGGTTCCTGGCTCTGGCGGCCGCCGACCCACAGCGCTGGGTCAAGGTCGACGCCGCTCGACCCGCCGACGAGGTGCACGCGGATATTCGACGGATCGTCGAAGCCAAGCTGGGCGAGCGGCGGCACGAGCAGAGCGAAGGCTAGAGGCTTGTGTCAGCTGCCGGCTCCCAGCCGCCAGCTTCCAGCCAGTCTCAGTCTTGCGCCGACAGCGCCGGGCGCGTGGGGTCACCCCCCAACGGCTTTCAACTGGGGCAAGAGCAGCGCATAGATCGCTCGGTGGACCGGGGTCGGAACCCCGTGCTCCTGGCCGAGTCGAACGATGGTCCCACTGAACGCCTCCAACTCGAACAGCCGACCGGCGGCGACGTCGCGCTGCATCGACGTCGTCACCTCCGGTTCGAACCGATCGACCGTCGCCAGGGCCTTCTCGACGACGTCGGGCGCCAGGCGGACGCCAAGGCTCCGCGCCACGGCTTCGACTTCGCCCAACGCCTCGGTCAACAACTCCCTCGTAGGGGGGAGACTGCGCACAGCGCCGATGGGGAGGCGGGCGAGTGAGGTCAGCCCGCCGGCGGAGGCGATGAACACGAACTTGTTCCACAGGGCGGCCAGGATGTCGTTCGATTGGGAAGCGTCGAGCCCTTGACCCTTCCACACTTCGATGAGGCGGTTGAGACGTTCCGACGGTGGTCCGTCGAGCTCGCCGACGACGACGGTCTTGGTCTTGCCGCCCATTCGTATCACGCCCGGCGATTCGATCTGGGTGAAGATCGCGCACAGCCCGCCCACGACGGCCGGCCCGGGAAGATGCCGGCGCAAGACTTCGTGCGCGGTGACGCCGTTCAGCAAGGGAACCACGGCGGTGTCGGGGGCCACCAGCGGCGCCAGGCGCGGCGCCAGCGCTTCGAGGTGATAGGTCTTGACTGCCACCACAACGTAATCCACCGGGCCGACGCGTGCCGGATCTTCCTCGGCTCGCGCCGGCGAAATCACGAATTCGCCGTGGGTGCTGCTGATCACCCGCAATCCGCGCTGACGGATGGCCTGCAGGTGTTCGCCCCGGGCAAGAAACGTTACCTCGTGGCCGGCGAGCGCCAAGAGTCCGCCGAAGTATCCTCCAACGCCGCCCGCACCGGCGATTGCGATCTTCATCGGTCAAGACCTCCGCGAACAGTCTTCAGCCTTCAGTTGTCAGTAAACGGTCGACGGCGCCCTGCCGGGGGGTTTCTATCGGGCCTGTGCCGCCGAGTTGTCTTCGGGAAGCGCCTAGAGGGCTGACCTGACCGCGCCTCCATCGAAGATGAGGGCATGGCCGTGGATGAAGGACGCCGCCGGAGAGGCCAGCCAGGCGACGGTCCGCCCGTATTCTTCAACGGTGCCCATGCGGCCCAAGGGGAGCTCCGCGACGGCCTTGGCCGCCTCGGCCTCGGGTGTAGTGCCCGCCCGGCGGGCGCGGTCGGCCATCAGGTGATCGACCCGCTCGGTGGAGGTCCAGGCCGGGTTGATCGTGTTGACGCGGATACCTTTCGGCCCGAGTTCGTCGGCCAGCGTCTTCATCAGGCCGATGACGGCCATCCGCAGCGCGTTCGACAGAATCAGGTTCGGCATGGGCTGCTTGACGGTGTACGACTGGGTGGCGACGATGCTACCCGAGCCGTGCTCGATCATGTGGGGGACGACGGCGTAACACAACCGCACGGCGCTCATGACCGTCAGCTGGAAAGCCGATTCCCAGTCCTCCGGCTTCAGGGCGAGGAAGCCCCCGGTGGGCGGGCCGCCGGCGTTGACGATCAAGATGTCGATGGGCCCCAGCTCCTTCAGCGTCCGGTCGACGATGTCCAGGACGGAGGCGGCCTGCGTCAGGTCGCCGCGCAGAGGCAAGACCCGCGCGCCCGTTTCGCGGCGGATCTCCTCGGCGGTGCTGTCGATCAACTCGCTGCGCGCCGAAATCGCCACCGCCGCGCCTTCCCGCGCCAGCGCCAGGGCGGCCGCCTTTCCCAGGCCCTTCGAGGCCGCGGTGACGAGGGCGATCTTGCCTTTCAGTCCGAGGTCCATTGGGATTCTCCTGGGTGTCGACCGATGGTTCTCCATTCTACGAACCAGGTTGCTCGTGACCCCCGTGTAGAGGACGCAGCTCCACTGTTGGCCGTGCTGAGCCTCTCCGCTCCTTCACCCGAAGATGCTGTCCATCAGGTCCCGTTCGCGCAGCATGCGGCGGCGCCAGTTGCCGATGAGCGGCACGACGAACGGGAGCAACCGAAGGCTGTAGTAGGGCGGCAGGATCGGGAGGCCCAGCAGGTCCCCGAAGCTCGTCAGGACGAAGAGGTGCTCGAGGCCGCTTCGCTGGCGGGCGAACATCCGGACGCTGTCGTGCAGGGCCATCCCGTACAGGATCTGGCCGAGCGTTCGGCGGATGTCGCCCAGGTTCATTCGCGCGCCCTAGACGAACAGCGAGTCGCCCAGCTGGCGCAAACTCGCCACCTGGCGGACCTCGTCTTCGTACAGCGGCGTCTGGGCACGCACCAGCCCCTCGAACTTCTGCCCGATCTCGACCATGTAGCGATCCTGCATGGCCAGGCGGTTGCGGACGAAGTCCGGGGAGGCATCGTTCACCTGTTTGCGGTCGATCAGCATGTTGACGATGACTCCGCCCACCGGGATGCCGAACTCGTGGAACCAGCCGATGAAGCGGGTGATGACGGCGATGGGCAAGGCCTCGGCCAGCGTCACGAAAAAGAAGGCCGTGCGCTCGGGATCGGTCAGCATCTCCCGGGCGCGCCCCATGCGCTCGCGGAAGGCCACCAGATAGTCGAGCAGGGGGTCGGATTCCTTCTTCTTGGTGAACGACAGCAGCTCCCGCAGCGAGCGGGCCTCCTCGCGGCTCTTGAGCATCTTGTTGACCCACAGCGAGTAGACCTGCGACATCCCCAGCAGGCGCCGGGCGTTGGCCGTCGGCGCGGTGTCGAAGACGTAGACCTGGTAGGCGTCGCCGATCATCAGGTCGACCATGTTCTCGAACATGGCCGACTCCTCGAAGGCCGGGTTCATCGTCGCCGACTCGACGAAGTCATCCGCTTTGGTCGAGATGTCGGCGAATTTCAAGAACCACTGGATCTTCTCTCGAATCTCATTCTTGGAGCGCTCGATGGTCTCCTTGGTGTCGATCTCATAACCCCACAGGTTGGGCGCGCCGTCGACCTGGGTCGGCTGGCCGAAGACGTTCTGTCCCAGCAGGCCGCTCAGGCTGTGGACCGGATTGGTCGAGGCCAGAATCACCTTGCGGCCTTGCGACGCCAGCCAAAGGGCCGTGCTGCCGGCCATGACGGTCTTTCCAACCCCGCCTTTGCCGCCGAAGAAGATGTAGCGCAAGCCGGGATGGTCGGCGATGTACTGCTTCATGGATACGTCGCTGTGGCTCACCGCGGCCTCCCCGCCTTGTGGTTTCCGTCGCCGTACATGATCTCCGCCAGCCGCTCGATCATCGGCAGGCCCGTCACGTCGCGTTCCAGTTCGGGGACGTACGCGCTGACCTGGTCGCCGAAAACCTGGCGTATCTCCTCCATGTAGGTCTTTTGCATTTCGATGCGATGCTTGAGATAGGCCGGGATGTTCTTGCCCAGCAGCTCCTCGGGCACCACCCGGTTGACGACGTACCCGGCGATCGGGACGTCGAATTGCGAGAACAGCACCGCCGCCTTCTGGGTGTCGAGGATGATCATCTTCTCGGGGACCACCACGAAGTAGAAGGCGGTCTTCTCCTTGTCGGTCAGGATCTGGCTTGAAGCGTTGATGCGGGTGCGAATGTACTGCAGCTCCGAGAGGATGTGGTCCTCTTCGGTGTCCTTCTCACGCTTGAGGCGCGAGACCATCTCCTCGTACTCGCGCATCTCCTCGCGCAGTTTCGTGATCTTGTTGATCCACTCATCGTAGACCTTGGCCATACTCAAGTAGTACAGGGCATGGCCCAACGGGACGAGGTCATAGATGTAGTAGTCATAGTCGCCGGTCACGACGATGTCGACGACGGCGTCGAAGATGGCGCTCTCCTCCATGGCCGGCTCGGCGCTGGCGGCCTGGATGTATTGCTCGATCTCGTCCGGGACCGAGTCGAACCCGTACATATCGCGGATCTTGGCGCGGATCTCTTCCTGGTAGGCGCGGATGTGCCGGTCGGCATCGACCTCCTGCGCCCACAAGTTGTCCATCATCTTGACCGGGCCCTTACCGAAGATGTCCTTCTCGAAGATATCCGACAGGCTGGCCTGAGGGTCGACGGAGAAGACCAGCACGCGCTTGCCGCGCGAGGCGAGCCAATAGGCGGTGGCGGCCGAGAAGGTGGTCTTCCCCAGGCCGCCCTTGCCGCCGAACATCAAATAGCGCCGTTCAGGGTGTTCCAGGATGGAGTCGCGGAGGCTCATCGATGATCCTTTCGCGGAATGCTCGTCGTCATCTTCCCGGCTCCCAGCTTCCAGCCGCCAGCCTCCAGCCAGACCGCAACCGTTCTCGGCTGGCGGCTGGGAGCGGGCAGCCGGGGGCTGGGCTCAGAACATCGCGTCCGAGATGTCCTTCTCGCGCAGCAGGCGGCGTTTCCAGGTCGAGATTTGAGGGACGACGTAGGGCAGGAGCCGCAGGCTGTAGTAAGGCGGCAGGATGGGCACGCCGATCAGATCACCCATCGTGATCAGGATGAACAGGTGCTCCATGCTGGCGCGGGTGCGAACGGCATAGCGGCTCATGTCGTGGGTCGCCATGCCGTACATGATCTCCCTGAGATTCTGCCAGATCGACTTCTTGGGAGTGGTGGTGGTCATGGAAGCTCCTTCCGCCGGCCGGGGATGGCGCCGGCTCAAAGACCGTGCAGGTCGTAGTCGTGCTCGTCGGTGAACTCGCGCTCGCGCAGCAGGCGTCGTTTCCAGGAGGTGATGTTCGGAACGGCGAACGGCAGCAGCCGCAGGTTGTAGTAGGGCGGCAGGATGGGCACGCCGATCATGTCGCCGAAGGTGGCCAACAGGAACAGCGCCTCGGTGGTGGCGCGCATCTCCAGGGCATGCTGGGCCAACTCGTAGCCGAGCATACCGTACAGGAAGTCGCGCAGGCCGTGGCGAAACGAGTCGAAGTTGCGGCGAAGGGCGCTCGCCACGGTGGTTGGCTGGTCGGAGGTAGACATGCGCGCTGGCTGATTCTCCCACAAAGCGCTTTGACGGTCGAGCGGCCTGCCGCTAGAATCCATCCACCGGAGGAGCCGCCGTGGACCCTCGTTATCAGCCCTGGTTGATCCTGGCCCTGGCCCTGGTGATGGGCTGGTTCGCTGCCGGCGTGATCTGGAACATACGCCGCGGCAACGCCGTTCTGCGCTGGCTCCAGGGCGGTCTTCCCCATCTGGGCGAAAGGACCACCCTGCGCTGGCTCGGCACGTCGGTGGTGGAACTGACCATCAACCGGGCCAAGCCACCCTTCCGCCAGGCCCAGGTCTTGCTCGTCCTGGCGCCGCGCGACGTCCCGTGGCTGTGGCTGCTCGCCGCCGGGCGCGGCCGGCGCGACACGCTCATCGTTCGCGGACAACTGCAGGCGGCGCCGCGGCTCGAGTACGAAGTCGCCTCGCCGCAGAGCTGGACGGGCCAGCGGGCCATCGCCGTCGCTCGCCAGCAGCGCTGGGAAGAAGAGGCCGCCGGCGATCACCTCTTCCTGGCACCGAAAGCGAGCCTGCCGGTCTCTCGACCGGGCGCCCTGTCGCTCCTGAACGACGCCCGCGCTTCGTTCGCGGAGGTCTGGCGGTTGGGCGTTCGACGCGAGTCGCCCCAGTTTGAATTGCACGTACCGCTGCCGAGCTTGAAGGGCGATCGGGCAGCCGAGTACATCGACGCCATTCGCGGCTTGGCCCAGCGGGCGGCCGCAGCCTGACGCGTTCGTCGAAGGCCCGCCGAGACGGGAGACCGCCCCGGCGGGCCTTCGCGTTCACCGATCGGCAGAACCAGCCTCGCCTACCAACAAGCCCTAGCGCGCCGCCGGCGCGCCGGCCGCCGCCATCTTGCCTCGCGCGTAGCGCTGGTAAGCGTTGTACCCATCCCACCCGATGAGCAGGGCTGCGACGATCAGCAGCACCGCCACGATGATCATCGCCCAGGCACCGGCGACCGGCAGGGCGCCGAGCTCGGGCTTGGTGGCAATGGTCACGTACAGGTTGCGCGCCGTCACGGCCGTCGCCGCCAGGGTGGTGATGTACATGAACAGCGTCGGCCACAAGGCGTACGACGGATTGCGCTTCTGCGACTTGAGCCAGACCGTGACGACCAGCAGGCTCAACGCCGCCATCAGTTGGTTGGCGGCGCCGAACATCTGCCACAGGTAGACCCAGGTCCCGGTCAGCACGAGGGCCAGCGTCAGGATCATCGAGAAGATGGTCGAGACGTTAGGATCCCGGGCGACCGGCACGGTCTCGCCGACCCACTCGGTCAGGGTCACCCGCATCACGCGGAAGACGAGCTGCGTGACCGTCAGGACGATGACCACGAAGGCGCCGAAGCCCAGCGCCGTGCCGAAGGGCTCGAAGCCCACGCCGAAGACCGCGCTCAGGAGTTTGCCGACGCCCGCCGCGAAGCGGCCGCCGCCGCCGCCGGCACCGGCGATCGAGACCGCCACCAGCGACAGCAGAGCGAGCGTGTTCTCGGTGAACATCGCTCCGCCGCCCACCGGCAGACCGTCGGTTTCATACTCCAGCTGGCGCGCCGTGCCGATCGAGCCGAAGAGCGCGTGCCACCCGGAGATGGCGCCGCAGGCGATGGTGACGAACAGCATCGGCCACAGCGGTTGCCAGGCCTTGCCGGCCACGAGGGCGAAGCCGAGGCCCGGGTCCTTGATCGCCGGCAGGGCGAAGGTCCCGATGGCGGCGCCGGTCGAGTCCAGCGCGCCGGTCAGGGGCGCCAGGACGGCGCCGATGGCGCTGAAGCCGATGGTCAGCAGGGTGATCCAGAAGCCGATGTAGTTGACCGGCTGAGCGAACCTCCAGATCGGCAGGTTGGCCCCCAGATACGAGAACACGAACAAGAACAGCGCCCAGAAGAGGTAGTTGGGCAAGGTCTTGATCGAGCCCGAGGCGGCATCGAAGGTGGCCGTCGTTGGGCGCACGCCCTCGGCGTTGGGCGCCGGGATGCGCGGATCGGCCAGCGTCGGATCGACAGTGCTCAGCGCCTCAATCGGCTTCTTGCCGGTGAGGTTGTCGAAGACGTTGTTGACGCTCACGATCAACTGACCGACGGGGCCTTGGACAAGCTTGCCGTCGGCATCCGTGTGCCGGCCGAAGGGCCCGAAGATCATCGCCGCCAGGGTCACGACGACGACGATGGCGGTCACGACGATCAGATCCATCTTCCACCGGTAGAGCATCTGGCCGGCCAGCAGGCCCATCAGGGCGAGCACGAGGATGCCGAAGGGCACATCCGGTCGCGCCGACAGGATGGCGGCCAGGATCCCGACGAAGGCGCCGGCGATCAGCAGCAGGTAGAAGAAGATGAACACGAACAGGATGGTGCGGGTGCGCGGGGCGATCAGCTTGTGCGAGATGGCGCTCAGGCTGTTGCCCTCATTGCGGACTGACAACATGATGGCCGAGTAGTCGCTTGCCCAGCCGATGAAGCTGACGCCCAGCACCAGCCACAGGATGGCGGGCAGCCAGCCCCACAGGTTGGCGGCCGTGATCACGCCCACGATCGGACCGGCGGCGGCGATCGACTTGAAGTGATAGCCGTACAGCACGTTCCGATTGGTGGGCATGAAATCCACGCCGTCCATGTACATCTTCGCCGGGGTGGCGCGTTTGGCATCCGATTGGATGACGTTCCGATCGATGCGCTTGGCGTAGAAGTTGTAGGCGACGTAGATGGCGATGGCCGCGATCACGACAACATACAGGGTATTCATCGACTCCCTCCGATACGTGTCGTCCAGGTTGCCTACATACTGACGGCTTCTGGCTTGGTCCACCTCCTTGACCCGTCACCCAGTCGGCGGGCGAGCGCCTGCTCGGCCGGAGTGAAGTCCGGGCCGGAAAAACGTTCCCGGCCGTCGATGATCACGGCCGGGAACGTACGGATGCGGTGGCGGGCGGTCATGAGGAACCCTTCGATGGAGGCCGCGTCAATCACGCGGACCACCAACGCCTCACCGTAGCGGGTGAAGATCGCCCGCACCCAATCGGACACGGCCTGGTAGTCGCGCGCCAGGTCCTCCGGCAGACCCGACCTGGCCTGCTCCGAGCGCAGGTGCCGGCTGAAGCCGGTCTCCTGCCAGACGATTTCGCAGTGCGTGCAATGGTAAAAGGCCGTCGGCGCGTACGCCAAGATATCGACCAACAGCGGCTTCGGCATTGCCTCACTCACGGGGAAACGACCAAGAGGAAGTCCACATGGGATAAACCCTGGGAGTGCCCCATCGTTGCGACGTCTCGAAGGCGAGGGCGGGTGGAGTGGGTGCGATGAGGTCGAAAGAAGCTGGACTGACCGCCCCGGCGACGCAGCCAGGATCCGACTCCACGCCTGACTCTAGGTCATCACGGAGGCCGCGTCAACTTTGAGCGCGGCTTCACAATCGATTCGAGAACCCCCTCCGGGAGCGCAGAGGAAAAATCGCAGTCGAACCGTCCGAAATCCGAGGCTCCAGTTACCCCAGGCGCTCCAGTTCCTTCAACCGGGCGACGCGCTCCTCGACGATCCGCCGGACATGCTGGTGGACCGTCTCGTCGATGGATGGCGTGTCCTCGTCCTGGTAAGTCCGGCCACCGTAGCTGCGGCGGTAGACCTCGGGCAGTTCGGGCGGGAGCCGGACCTCGGCCATCACCGCCAGCGCCAAGGTCCACGCGCGCGGCACCACGTCCACGTTGTATCCGCCTCCGCCCAGCGCCAACCAGCGCGGGCGGAGGGCCGCCAGCCGTCGCACGATGGCTTCGTGAGCGCGCACGGTCAGCGCCAGTTCGGCCAGCGGGTCGCTGAAGTGCGTGTCCACCCCCAATTGCGTGACCAGGATGTCGGGATCGAAGCGGCTCACCAACGGCGGGACCAATTCATCGAAAGCCCACAGATACGTTTCATCGTCGGTTCCGGCCGGCAGCGGCAAGTTGACGGCGAAGCCACGCCCTGGGCCGCGGCCGTTCTCTTCGATCGCACCGGTGCCGGGAAACAGCGTCCGTCCATCCTGATGGAAGGAGATGGTCAGGACTCGGTCCGTGTCGTCGAAGGCGTACTGTACGCCATCGGCATGGTGCACGTCGACATCGACATAGGCGACCCGCAGGCGTTGCTGAAGGAGTCTGGTGATGGCGACCACGGCATCGTTGTAGACGCAGAAGCCCGAGGCGTGATCGCGCCAGGCGTGGTGCAGGCCCCCGCCGAAACTGAAGGCAATGTCGCACTCACCGCGCGTCAACATCGTCGCTCCGGCCAGGGCAGCGCCGACGGCCAGCGCGTACAGATCATGCATGCCGGGGAACACCGGGTTGTCGCCGGGGCCGAAGTTGAAGCGCCAGGGGCGAACGCCGCTGCGACCGGCGCTCAAAGCCTGGACGGCTTCGATGTACTCGCGGGTGTGGAAGGAGGCGAGCTCGTCCACACTGGCGGGGGCCGGCTCGACGCGGCGCACGTTGCGGGCGTCGAACAGCCCCGAGGCTTGCATCAGTTCGTAGGTCCGCTGCAGCCGTTCGGGCTTGAGGGGGTGATCCGGGCCGTGGCCGAGGCGCCACATGGCCGGCGAGGCGAAGACGACGACGCGCCGCATAGGAAGATTCTAGCGCTAGAGACGCACCGGCAGAAGAGCCATTCAGTTATCAGTCGTCAGTAAGGACTCCGGAGCTCTTACTGATGACTGACGACTGATAACTGATGACTCCTATGGAAGTGCCCAATCTTGCGCCAGCCTTTCCGCGGCCAGCCGGCCCGAGACGAGCACGGTCGGGATACCGGTCCCGGGATGAGTGCTGGCGCCGGCGAAGTACAGGTTACGGAAGCGGGCGTGGCGGTTGTGAGGGCGCAGATAGGCCATCTGAGTGACCTTGTGGCTCAGCCCGTGCGTCGAACCCTTCACCAGATGCAGGCGCTCCCGCCAGTCCATCGGGCCGGAGGTGACCTCGAACTTGATGTGGGACTCCAGATCGGTCAGCCCGATCGTCGCCAGACGGTCGAAGACGGCCCGACGGGCGCGCGCCTGAAGCCGCGGCCAGTCCTGCCCTCCGCCCGAATCCAGACAGCCGACCGGCAGGATGGCGATGAGGGTGTCTTGGCCGGGCGGCGCCATCGAGGCATCCACCCGCGCCGGCGCGTGCACGTAGACACTGGGTGTCTCCGGCAGGCTCTTGCGCTTCAAGATCGCCTCGAACGTGCCGCGGTAGTCGTCCGCCAGGAACAGGGTGTGCGGTTCCAGCTCGGGGTACGCCCGGTCGATGCCCCACAGGAAGGAAAGGGCCGAGCAGGAGTAATCCATGCGTTGCCAGCGAGCGGCGCCGCTGTCGGGAGGCAGCAGTTCCTGGTAGACGTACGGCAGATCGGCGTTGGCGACGATGGCGTCGGCCGCCAGCTGGCGGCCATCGGCGAGGCGGATTCCTGTGGCGCGCCCTTCTCCGGTCAGGATTCGATCCGCGGCGACTCCGTACTCGAACTCGACGCCCAGGCCGCGGGCAATGTCTTCCAGCGCCTGCACCACCGCAAACATGCCTCGGCGCGGATACCACACGCCGTGGACGAGCTCGCTGTAGGGCATCATGGAGTAGGTGGCGGCGGCTTCGAACGGGCTCAGCCCCATGTACAGGTCCTGGAAGGTGAAGGCGGCTTTCAGCCGTGGATGGTGGAAGAACCGCCGCATGTGCGGGTAGTGCCGCACCAGCAACTTCAGCGCCACGACCCAATGGATGAGCGCCGGCCGGAAGAACGCTCGGGCTTCCGAGAAGGAGCGGCGCACCAGATGGGTGACCGCCAGATCATAGTGGCGGCGTCCTTCGTCGAGGTACTTCTCGAAGCCCTCGAAGCTGCCGGGCTCGATCGCCTCGAGCTGGGAACGCATCCGGTCCGGATCCGACGTCAACCAGAGGGAGGCGCCGTCATCGAAGACGACGCGATAGGACGGATCGATGCGGCGCAAGTCGAGCCGATCGTGGAGGCTCTCCCCGAGGGTAGCGAACTCCTGCTCGTACAGCCACGGGAGCACCATCAGCGTCGGCCCGGTATCGAAGGTATGCCCGTCCCGTTCGATTTGGGAGCAGCGACCACCCGGCCCGCTGTCTTTCTCAACCACGGTGACACGCACCCCGCGGCGCGCCAGGTGGGCCGCGGCCGAGAGGCCGCCGACGCCGGCCCCCAGGACGAGGACGTGGAATGGAGAGCGCGCAGACGGAATCGGGTGAGCCGGCACGGTCAGGCGGGCTTGCCGGCAGGTCAGCGCGGCCAGCGAGGACTCGTCATGGCCTCACTCGACCGCATCGCCGCGGGGGTGATTTCGGCGAGAGATGGCGCCGGCAGCCGCAGGTCGTTCTCGATACGGACCAGCGTCTTCTCGAAGCGCGCACAGTAGGCATAGCCGGCCCACCGCACGCGCCGGTGAGTCAGCCCGGCGATGTACTGCCGCCCCACCTCGAAACAGCGACGCGCCAGCGCCAGCCGGTGGCGGACCCAGGCGCGATAGGGAGCGCCGGAGACGTCGTACGGATCCAGTCGATGAGCTGTGAGGTATTCCCGCGGGACGTTGAAGTAGCCGAGGCTCACATCCTCGGCTGCGTCTCGCAGCATGTGGACAACGTGTGCCCCGAAAGCTGCCAGCCATCGGGCGCCCGTTTGCGGGTAGTGGAACCGATGGCCGACGAAGTAGGACAGCCCATCCATCACTGCCTGGCTCAGGCTCCGACTGTACCAGGACAATTCCTCCGACCGAATCGTGCGGCCGCGCCGCTCGGCGTCGAAGCGCATGACCGCCATCATGCGGTCGACATAGGAGCGCAGGCCTGGGTGGTCCGGGCGGTCACCGCGGACCAGCTCGACCAGCCAGGCTTCCTCGGCCCGCTGCGGGTGACATCGCGTGCCGCCCCGTGCCTGCTCGAGCAGCTGCTGCTGGCTGCGCAGGAATCCCAGCCGGGCGGCGCGCGGCGCCCCCGGGCGATCGAGCTCGTCGTCCAGCCAGCGGAAGTAGGCGTAGGCCTGGAAGGCGACGTCGCTCAGATCTCGGTCGACCAGCCAGCGAAGGACGAGGTAGGTGTGCAGGCTGGCGGCACGCGTCGTCGAGCGGGCTTGGGAGGTGAGAACCGGATCCATCGGCGGTGTGGGTCCCCCAGGCCGAGCGCACTCGCGCGCGGCGCAGGTGGACGGTCATCCGAGCATAGGACTTCGCCGCCCGCTCGCCCAGTTTCGAATCTCACCTTCGGGGGTCTGACCTTCCGCCCAGCAGCAGATCCTCCCGGCAGGGCGGCCTTTCGACTTTCATGCCATGCCGCCGGGGCCGTCTTCTCCCGCGGCCTGGGTAGAGCCCTCGCGCTTGCCTTGCGGGAGACCTCGGGCGGACGCGCCGACCAGGGACGAACCTCCCCCGAATCCTGGAGGAGGCGCGCAGGTTCGTGCCTGGGCGGCGTGCGACAATGGCCGGGAGCCAATCCGGCTCTCCATCCTGGGAGCGCCCCATGCGGCCGGAGCTGCATCTGTTGAACGACGACCTCGTCCGACGGATCCTCGACGAGGGTTTCCAACTGCTCGTCGACCCCGGCGTCCGCATTCACAACGCCGAAGCCCTCGACCTGCTGGCCTCCGCCGGCGCGACGGTCGACCGTCCAACGCAGGTGGCCTCCATTCCGGAGCGCGTCGTGCGCCAGGCGCTGGCGACGGCGCCTCATGCCTTCGACCTGTATGACCTCGACGGCCGCCCCGCTGTGCACTACGGGGGCGATCGCGTTCAGTTCGACCCGGGCTCGGCGGCGATCTCCCTGCTCGATCCGGACACGCTGAGGCAGCGGCCGCCCCAGACGGCCGACTTCGTGCGTTTCGTCCAACTGGTCGAACAGCTGCCGACGATCGACGCCCAGAGCACGGCCATGGTCTGCGCCGACGTGGTCGAGGAGATCGGCGACCTGTACCGCCTGTACCTGGCCTTGCTCTACATGCGCAAGCCGATCGTGACCGGCGCCTTCCGCAAGGATACCTGGTGGACGATGAAGGACATGCTGGCGGCGGTGGCCGGAGGCGAACAGGCTTTGGCCCAGCGGCCGACGGCGGTCTTCGATGTGTGCCCGTCGCCCCCGCTGCTGTGGTCCGACCTGACGTGCCAGAACCTGATCGACTGCGCGCGCGCCGGCATACCCGCCGAGCTGGTATCGATGCCTCTGGCGGGGGCGACGGCCCCGGTGACGCTGGCCGGCGCCGTGGTACAACACACCGCCGAGAGCCTGAGCGGTGTGACGATCGGCCAGTTGGCGGCGGCGGGATCGCCGATCGTCTGGGGAGGCTCGCCGGCGGTATTCGACATGCGCCACGGCACCACGCCCATGGGCGACGTCGCCACCTGGATGATCGACCTGGCCTACGTGCAGATCGGCAAGACCCTCGGCCTGCCCACCCATGCCTACCTCGGCATGAGCGACTCCAAGATCGTCGACGCGCAGGCCGGCCTCGAATCGGCCGGCGGTACGATCCTGGCGGCCCTGGCGGGGGTCAACATGGTCTCCGGCGCCGGCATGCTGGATTTCGAGTCGTGCCAGTCGCTCGAGAAACTGGTGGTCGACGCCGAGATCATCGGCATGGCTAAGCGGTTGATCGCCGGCCTGGAGGCACGCGAGGATCCGATCGCTCTCACGTTGATGCGGCAGCTGCGGCACCAGGCCGACTACCTGGGGCAGGAACACACCTTGCGGTGGTTCCCGAAGGAGTTCTATCTGCCGTCGGAGGTCATCGACCGCGGCGCCTTTGACGCCTGGCAGGCGCGCGGCGCCCCGTCGGCGTTCGAGCGGGCCCACGCGCGCGTCGAGCTATTGTTGGCGGAGTACCGTCCGCCGGCACGGGCGGAGGAACTGAAGTCCGAACTGAGGCGTCTGGCCTCGTCGGCGGCACAGCGGTTCGGCATGGACAAGCTGCCGGATCTGCCGAAAAGCCAGTGAGCAGTGGTCGGTGGGCTGACTGGAGACTGGGGACTGGTGCCTGGCAACCCGAGAGCTTGAGACGGCCGAATGGAGAGCCACATGACGCAAGATCTTCTCGCCCGGTTGACCGAGTCGGTGGTGCAGGCCCAGCAACAGGAGGCTCTCGACCTGACGCGTCAGGCCCTGGCGGCGGGGCTGGAGCCTTTGGTGATCATCGACAACGGCCTGACGCCGGGGATGCGCATCGTCGGCGACAAGTTCGCCTGCGGCGACTACTTCATCCCGCATCTGGTGCTCGCCGGCCGCGCGATGAAGGGCGCCATGGGGCTGCTCGAGCCGGAGCTCAAGCGGCGCCGCGAGACCGCCCGGCGGGCGGGGACGGCCGTGATCGGCACCGTCAAGGGCGACATCCATGAGATCGGGAAGAGCCTGGTCGGCATCATGCTGACGGCCAGCGGGTTCGAGGTGCACGACCTGGGCGTCGACGTGCCGGTCGAGTCCTTCGTGGCCAAGGTCAAGGAAACGGGCGCCCAGTTGGTGGGCCTGTCGGCGCTGCTGACGACGACGATGGTGGTTCAGCGTCGGGTCATCGAAGCGCTCGACCGCGCCGGCCTGCGCTCGGCCGTCCGTGTGATCGTCGGCGGCGCGCCGGTGAAAGCCGCCTGGGCGCAGGAGATCGGCGCTGACGGCTACGCCGAGGATGCCAACGGGGCGGTGGACCTGGCGCGGCGGCTGGTCGGGTGAGTCCTGAGTTATCGGTTATCGGTCATCCGTTGTCGGTTCAGTCATCCTTCGAAAGCGCAGAGGATCACTGGGCCCATGGCCCAGCCACCGGCAAGGAACGGATGACTGACGACTGACCACTGATGACTGTTGCTATTGGCCGACCAGGATGAGGAACATCGACAGGAGCGCAATGACGCCCGATAGGGAGTAACCGACGGCGGTGGCACGATGCCGGCCGCGTCCGACCTTGTTGACCGAGGTCAGGTAGGCGTTGAACTCGCGAACGAAGTCCTGGTTCGCCTCCGTGAGCTTAGCGGCGCCCTTCTCTCCGCCCGGTCGATCGCGCATGACAAACGGGCGGATGGAGACTTCCCCTTCGCGCCAGTGGGCGTAGGCGTTGTAGAAGAAGAACGCAGCAAAGAACAGCCAAACGGGATAGGTGTACGTCACCATGGGCAGTGTCTCCTTCCGGGATCGCCGGGCCGCGCCTCATCCTCCGGCCACGGCCGGCCAGGCGAAACTGGTCACCCTTAAGTCTATATCAGGGGAAGCCGAAAGACCTTACGCCCGCCTCTCAAGTGCAGTCATCCGTCCTTCGTCATCAGCTGTCAGTCTCCGCTCATATCCCAGGCAAATCTGCCGGAAAGAGGGTCTCAGACTGATGACGGACGACTGAGGGCTGGCTTTCACCACACCGTCGTAATGGAGATGATCGACCACAGCCCGCTGTCGGGGTTGTAGCGCATACGGTAGGCGTTCTTGAACAGGTGGTCTGTGGCGGTGTCGCGCAACTCGGCCCACACACTGGCTTCCGTCTCGTCCTGCCAGGTCACGCCGGAGGACAACACCTCCAACTCCGCCATGCCGGACCAGGCCTGCACATAGGCGGGGTAGCCCGCCGGATAGTTCTCCTGCTGGAACTCCGACGTGGTTCGGCTCCAGGCGACGTCGTACATGCTCTGGCGCAGGAGAACGTAGTAATCCTCGATGGCCCTGGCTGGATTGGGTGCATTCGGTGCGGCGACCTCAACCTTGGGTTGAACGAAGGCCGCCTCGCTCTCGGCCGACCCAGCCGCCTGTGCGTTCTCCGCACTCCGAGCCGCCTGCACTCCGCTGAAGAGCAACAGCGCCACGCCCACTCCACTGACGACCAGGGCGACCATCATCAGCCCGGGCGATAGGCCGGCGGCCAGGGCCGGATCCCAGCTGCGGGCGCTGCGCGAGGCTCCGCGCGCCGCCGAGCGAAGCTGGCTCTCCTGCCGGTCGCGGGCTTCCGCCAGCCGGCGGCCGAGGGCCGAACGGCCGGGTTCCAGCGACTTGGGTTGTTTGGCGGAGTTCACCATCCTCTACCTCTCTCTAACCGGCCGGGCCCGCAGCCAGCAGCATGAACATGGAAGCCAACGCCACCAGCCCCGACAACCCATAGCCGAGGGCGACGGCCCGATGGCGGACGCGGCGGACCTTGTTGGACTGCGCCAGGCTCTCGTTGAACTCCATCACGAACGTTCGGTTGGCCTCGGCCAGTGCCGGATCGAGGGCCGGCGCGCCGGGCTCCTCGCCGCGGTTGCGAATGCTGAAGGGCCGAATCTGGACCTCGCTTTCGCGCCAGTGGGCGTAGGCATAGTAGAAGAAGAAGGCGGCGAAGAACAGCCAGATCGGATACGTGTAGCTCATAACCGCGGCTCCTTGTACGTGGCCTCCCCGCGAGGCGGGCGACTCTCCGGCGGCCCTACGCCTACCCGGCCCCTACTCCGTCAGCTCGACTTTGCCCGGCTCCCGAAGCAGGAAGTTCTCATCCGGATCATAGACGATATGCAGGTCGGCCGTCCCACTCAGGTCGACCTTGTAACCGACGATCTGGGAGTGGAACCCATCAGCGCCACCGGTGCCGTTCACCTGGATCTCGGCCCCGGGCATGAAGATCGTCCCCTCGATGTACGATCCCGAGTCGCCGTTGATGGTCGCCCGCTCGGTGTCGCTGGGGTTCTGGTAGATCAGCATCCCGGCGTAGGCGCCGTCATCCGGCGCGTCCAGGCGGATGGTGGCGTTGCCGCTCCAGGTGACGTCACCACCCTCGATGTAGAACATCACGTTGTGGCCGGTGACCGAGCCGCCGTTGACGGTGAAGCCGTTGTCGACGCAGTAGATCCCGGACTCGAACGTCCAGTTCCCCCCGGTGATCTGAATGCTGTCGATGTTGCCGGGCGTAATCGTCTTGGTCACGTTGTCTACGACGGCGTTCCCCGAGCACGACGGCGGTTCGACGACAGGCGCCGGGACCTGGGATGCCCCGGAGGTGGGCACCGGGTCGACGGTCGAGTTGTTGCCGATCTCCCAGCCGCCGACGACGAAGATGCTCCCGTCGGGGACCACCAGGTCGTTGCCGCCGTTGGCCACAAAGGCGCAGTCCGGGTCGTCGGAATTGACGAAGATCCCCGAGCCTTCGATGAGGCTCACGCTATCGCCGTGCGACCAGACGACTGAGCACCCGTGCGGCGCCAGTCCGACAAGCGCCTGGCCGTCGATCAGCGGAGCGGCGATGGGCGGCTTGGCGCGAGCGATCGCCGTGACGGTGTTCTCGAGCGGCCCATTGAACACCAGTTGCGAGAAGATCGGGCTGACCTGCGCCCGGATGATGACTTCCACATGGTTCCAGTCGCCGGCGGTCGGCCCGTGGATCGGAGGGCGATAGACCTCGACCCAGTTGCCGAGGTGGTCGTTGTTGAAGCCGTTGTCGAACGACCGGGCGTAGGCAGCGGCGATGGGGTCGCCGCCGTTGAGGATGGTAAAGGCGCCCGCCATCGAAGCGGCGTCGGCGGCGTTCTGAGCCCGGCGTCGCTCGGTGTAGACCATCCCGGCGTCGATGGCCAGGCCGGCGGAAGCCAGCAGGATGACGAACGCCAGCGCCAGCAGCACCAGGGCTTGTCCGGACTCGGAGTGTCGGTCCATCGATGTTGTCATGGCTGCCTCTTGAAGCCAGCTGGTTCTCGGGTGGTTCCCAGTACCCGGTTTCCAGTTCCCCGTCGTGCCTTCGAAGCTCGACGAGTCGGGCTGGCGACGGGGAACTCGTGACCGGAAACGGCACATGTCAGCACTCCGGAGAAAGGATGGTGTTGACCACATCGGCCTTCAGCGGGATCGACTGTGAGCCGGTGATGGTCGTGATGAACGGTGTCAGGAACGTGTAGGTGATGGTGACTTCGACCCGGACGCCTCCGCCGCGGCAGGCGGCGCCGATGAAGGTTGTGTTCACGCTGGCCCCGCTCCAGTCGATGAGCCCGCCCGGGCTCTCGCCGCGCACCCGGCCGTCGATGCCGGCCAGATCACCCGGGGCAATGGACCCGTAGGCGGCGCCCTCGGCGGCCGCATCCTTGAGGGACAGGAAGGTGTAGTAGGCGCGTCCCAGGTCGATGACGCCGGCCAGGAGCAGCATCAAGATGGTGATGAAGATGGCCATCTCGGTCAGGCTCTGACCACGTTGGCCGGATCGGACCGAAGACGAACGAAACGGGATCGGTGCGCGGATCATGCCGGCCTCAGCCCGCGGGGCAGGAGACGGCCACCACGTTCGACGGGGCGCTGCGGTTGCTGTACACATAGGCCACGACGTAGAAGGTGTGCGTGGCGCCGTCGAGGGGGATGGACGAATAGTCGCAGCGCGTCTTGTTCGTCAGGCACACCTGGCGATCGGGCGGTGGCGACATGACTTCGTAGACGGCGTAGTAGTGCGCGCCGGGAACGGCATTCCAGGTGAGACGCACCTGGCCGTTGCTGCAGTTGACCGTCACCTGGAGATTGCCGGGGGCCGGGATGGGCGTGCGGGTGATCGTCGGCGTCTTGGTGGGGCCGGGGGTGTCGGTCGGGAGGGGAACCAGCGTGTCGGAGGCGGTGGGTGTGGGCCCGGTCGGCGTCGACGACGGCGTCGGGGACGGGCCGGGGGTGTTGGTCGGAGGGTTGGGCGTCTCGGTGACGGCCGGGCCACCGACCGTGGCGGTCGGACCGGCGGCGATGTCGATCAGGATGGTGCGGGCGGTCTCGGAGACGATGGGGATGGGCGGGATGGGAACCAGAGGCACGATCGGAGCGTAGACCAGGGTCACGGACACAACCACGCGGTCGCCCAACTGCACGTCGGCGATGGACGGCGGGGCGGCGCACGTGGCGAAGGTCTGATCGCTGGTGCCGTGGTCCCACGAGATGGCGATGGCGCTGTCGGGCACCTCGCTCATGACGAACATGCGCCGAGCGGCCGACCGCATGCCGGCGCAATCGAGATAGCGCAGACCGCCCGTTCCGTCTGAACCCACCGAGGCTCCGTAGCGGCTCGCTTCGCGGCTGGCCGATGTCGTTTCGGCCAGGATAAGGAACATCCGCCCGAGCTCGATCGTCCCAAGCAAGAGCAGCAGCAGGACAGGTAGGACCAGCATGAACTCCACCAGCCCCTGTCCGCGCTGTGGGCGGCGACCTTCGCCTGCGCTCATTCGCCCTTCCTGCACTGGTCCCGCCTCCTTGTCAACCACCGGACAGCAAATGCACCCGTCGGGCGAAGCCAGCCGCCGGCGGGTGCATGGACCTCTCGAAATCGAGGACTCCATTCGGCAGCTGGCTGTCATGGCGTTTCCGCCGAAGACCCTGTAGCTTTGCGTCGCCGCCTTTCGACGGCTTTGCCCTTTTCGTGGGGCCCACACTGGGGCCTGACGACTACAACGATAGAACCCTTTCCACGTTACCTCGGCGGGGGCCAGTACCTTGGTACCGCCATGGCCCTCCCGCGCCGACCTCAGTGTATCGCTCGGCTCCGACGGGCCACCTTACAACAACCTTTCACCGGGCGAAGCGGAGAGTGCGGTGGCTGCCAGATAGGAGTCCCCCTCCTGCGACCCGTTAACCTTGGACTCTCGAGGTCCTGCTACGTGAGGCCTCATTCTGCCGGACCACATCTCACCGTCCTCTCATGCCGGCCCAGGGAGGCGCGTGGTAGGATGCCGCCTTCGTTCAAGAGGGAGCTGCTTCATGTCGCTGCTTCGACCCCGACTCCTGGCGCCGGCGCTGGCGCTGATCCTGACGGCTTGCGGTCCGGCGGCCACCGCTGTATCCACGACGGCCGTTCCCGCCTCGCCGACGGCCGCCGCCCCGACGGCGGAACCGCCGGCCACCGATACACCCTCCGCCCCGACCGCCGAGCCGTTGCTGTTCCACATCCTTCCCGAGGAATCCGAGGCCCGCTTCATCATCGATGAGGTCCTCGGTGGGCAGCCGAACACGGTCATCGGGGCGACCCACGAAATCACCGGCGAGATCCGCGTCGATCCGGCCGCGCCCCATCAGGCTCAGGTCGGCCCGATCCACATCCAGGTGGGCGGACTGGCGACCGACAACGGCTTCCGCAATCGCGCCATCCACAGCTTCATCCTGCAGACGGGTTCGTTCCCCGAGGTCGTCTTCGCCCCGACGTCGATCGATGGGCTGCCGACTCAGGCTGTCGTCGGCCAGAGCTTCAGCTTCACGATCACCGGCGACCTGACGATCCGCGCCATCACCCGTCCCGTGACCTTCACCGTCACCGTCACGCCCGAATCGAAGGAGCGAGTGAGCGGCACAGCCTCGGCCCAGATCGCACGGGCGGACTATCAGTTGACGATACCTTCGGTGAGGAACGTCGCCAACGTGTCGGAGACGTTGCGGCTCGAGCTGGACTTCACCGCAACATCCTAGCCGCCCGACGCCTCCTCAGGAGGCCGACGCGCTGGCCGGCATCGTAGTCATGCCCGGAGTTAACTTGTCGATGGTCCGTGACAGCCTCATGAACGGCCCGCTGTGGTGCTCTCCGTCGAGGGCCAGGACCTTGCCTGTGACGATCGGAACCCTGTCGTGGTCGCCCCGACATGAACTCCGGCCGCGCTCCCCTCCGGATCGGACCGTTGGTAAAGGAATCGTACGGCTCGACGGACGAAGACCCTCGGCCTTTGGGCCGAGGCGACCTGAAGTCGACTACCCACGAGGCCAAAGGAGCATGATTATGTCCAAGACCGCGTTTCGCGTTTTCACACTGACCGTCGCCGGGCTGCTGTCCGCATGTGGCACGGCGACGCCTGCCGCGCCGACCGCCGCGCCTACTGCAGCCCCGACAGCGGCCAGCACGGCGGCACCCCCGCTACTGACGGCCGCCCCGGTTTCGCTCGACCCCTGCGCCCTGATCCCCAGCGACGTGGCGTCAACGTTGGCCGGCGCCTCGTTCGGCGAAGGCGAGGAGGGCTCAACCCAAGGTGGCGGAAGGACTTGCACCTACGGCGCCCAGACCGCCAACGTGTTCATCGTGGTCGTCGGTCAGGCGCCGGACGAAGACACGGCGAAAGCCTACAAGGCTCAGTTCCTGGCCGACCTGGAGGCGAACGCGCAAGAAATGGCCGCCAGGGGCCTCGAGACCACCGAGCTCCCCGACTTTGCAGATGGAGCCGTGGCAGCCAGTCTGAATCTCAATGTGGGCGGGATCGCCATCAGCGGAGGCGCCTTCGGCTTCGTCAAAGGTACGATCTTTGTCGGGTTCAGCGACGTCGTGAAGGGCGGCGCCGCGCCCAGTGCGGAGGCTCTGCAGGCTGAGGCGCAGAGCATCGCCGATCAGTTGCCTTAGGCACACGACGGGTTCTGCAGCCCTACGAAGTAGTGCGAGAGAAGTCGTTTCGGGCGGCGCTGCCGCCCGAAAC
>DATIFK010000011.1:0-17826 GCA_035455265.1 Anaerolineales bacterium | reverse complement strand
CGTCGCCCACATCGATGAGGCCCGTTGCTCGGGCTGCCGCATCTGCAACGCCCTGTGCCCCTTCAACGCCATCGACTTCCTCGAAGACAAGTCGGTCAGCGAGATCAACGCCGCCTTGTGCAAGGGCTGCGGCACGTGCGTTGCCGCCTGCCCGGCGCAGGCCATCAGCGGCAACCACTTCACCTACGACCAAATCAGCGCCGAGATCGAAGGCATCCTGTACGACGCCGTGCGCGGCAACGGGGCCTACGCCCCCAGGCTCACCGATCTGGCGGAGCCTGCGGGCCAGGAGGCAGGCCGATGATCCCAACGCTTGCCGCAGTCCGCACACCGCCTCGGTGCGTCGAAACGGCTGGAAAGGAGGCGTTGGGATGAGCGAGACCGTCTTCGAGCCGAAGATCGTCGGTTTCCTGTGCAACTGGTGCTCCTATCGCGCCGCCGACCTGGCCGGGACGGCCCGCATCAAGTACGAGCCCAACGTGCGCATCGTCCGGCTGATGTGCAGCGGGCGTATCGAGCCGTCCTTCGTGCTGAAGGCTTTCGCCCTGGGAGCCGACGGGGTCATGATCGCCGGCTGCCACCCGGGCGAATGCCACTACCTCGAGCAGAACTACAAGACGATGCGCCGCTTCGAGATGCTGCGCCACACGCTGCGGGCGATGGGCATGGAGGACGACCGCCTGCGGCTTCAGTGGGCTTCGGCGGCCGAAGGGGCGGCGTTGGCCAAAGCCATCAACGACATGGTCGAACGGGTGCGCCAGCTCGGCCCGCTGACCTGGTCGAAACAATGGTCGGAGGACGGCGGCCGAATCGAAGCCGTGCGCCGCATGGCTGAGGAGCACGCCGAAGCGATGGAGGTACCGGCATGAGCCCCAACGCGAAGCCGAAACTGGCGTTGTACTGGGCCGCTTCCTGCGGTGGGTGCGAGATCGCCGTGCTGGCTATCGACGACAAGATCCTCAAGGTGGCCGAGGCTTTCGACGTCGTGCTGTGGCCGGTGGCCATCGACGCCAAGGTGCGCGACATCGAACGCCTGCCCGACAAGGACATCACCATCACGCTGTTCAACGGTGCCATCCGCACCAGCGAGCAGGAGTACATGGCGCACCTGCTGCGCCGCAAGTCGAAGATCCTGGTCGCCTTCGGCGCCTGCGCCCATGAGGGCGGCATTCCCGGCCTGGCCAATCAGACCAACCGCCAGGCGATCTTCGACTACGTCTACCGCCGCGCGCCCTCGGTCGACAACCCGGCGGGGACCGTGCCGCAGCCGGAGACCGAGGCGCCGGAAGGCACGCTGCGCATCCCGGTCTTCTACGACACGGTCAAGGCGCTGGATCAGACGGTCGACGTGGATTACTACGTCCCAGGCTGCCCGCCGGAGGCCGAGAACATCTGGGCCATCGTCGAGGCCGTCGTCGCCGGGTTGGGCGGAGCGCCGCTTCCGCCAGCGGGCACGGTGTTGGGGAAAGAGACGACGGTTTGCGACGAGTGCCTGCGCACTCGCGGCGAAAGGAAGATCAAGAGCTTCAAGCGTGTCTGGCAGCTCCAGCCGGATGAGATGACGTGTCTGTTGGAGCAGGGTCTGGTGTGCGCCGGGCTGGCGACGCGTGCCGGCTGTGGCGCGCTGTGTCCGAAGGTGAATTCGCCGTGCATCGGCTGTCACGGCCCGAACGCCGGGGTCGAGGACTTCGGGGCGCGGATGATGGGCGCGCTGGCCTCCGTCATCGATTCGAATGACCCGAAGGAAATCGCCCAGATTATCGAGGACGGGATCCCGGATCCGATCGGGACGTTCTACCGCTTCAGCCTGGCGCACAGCCTGCTGCGCCGGACGCGGCGGAATGAGAATGGCGGAGCATCCCCGGAGCGAAGCGGAGGGGATGGCAAGGGCCTCGCCCTTGAACCCGCCGTCGCCACGGCGCAGGCGTAGGCCCTGTCGTGAAAGTCTCGCGAACCCTCACCCCCTCGGTCCCCCTCCCCCTGCAGTCGACGGGATTCGGGGGAACGCGCACGAGCGCAGGGGGAGGGGGAGAAAGCTAGAAGGAGGGATGGGGTGGCAACGCCACCCCATCCCTTTCAAATCCTCTTCCCCCTATCCGCCCAGGCAGGGTGCCTGGAAGACTCCGCCCACGGCGGAGAGGGGTAAGGGGGTGAGGCCAAGAAACGCACCGGGGAGAGGGGCGAAACCCTTCCCCGCGGAGGACGGCGATGCAGCGAATCTCGATTGACCCGATCACCCGGCTGGAAGGCCACGGCAAGATCGACATCTTCCTCGATGACGCCGGCGAGGTCGCCAACGCCTACCTGCAAATCCCCGAGCTGCGAGGCTTCGAGATCTTCTGCGTCGGCCGTCCGGCCGAGGACATGCCCAATCTGACCGACCGCATCTGCGGTGTCTGCCCCGAGGCGCACCACATGGCGTCTTCCAAGGCGCTCGACGCGCTGTGGCACGTGGAGCCGCCGCCGACGGGCAAGAAGCTGCGCGAGCTGATGTACAGCATCTTCTACGCCACGGACCACACCACGCACTTCTATGCCCTGGGGGCGCCCGATTTCATCGTTGGCCCGGAGGCGCCCGTCGCGGAACGCAATATCCTGGGCGTGATCGCCAAAGTCGGCATGGACATCGCCGGCAAAGTGTTGAAGATGCGCCACGACGGCCACTACCTGATCCAGATGATGGCCGGGCGGAGGGTTCAGCCGAACTGGGGTGTGCCCGGCGGTGTCAGCCGCGGCATCACCGAAGAACAGCGCCAGGAAATCGAGAAGCTCGGGCTCGACGCCGTCGAGTTCGCCCTCTTCTCGCTGCAGGCATTCAAGGACATCGTCCTGGCGAACAAGACGTACGTCGACCTCATCCTGAGCGATGCCTACACCCACCACACGTACTCGATGGGGATGGTCGACGGCCAGAACCGGGTCAACTTCTATGACGGCAAGATCCGCGTGGTCGACCCGGACGGGAAGGAATTCGTCAAGTACTCCCCGCCCGAGTACCTCGAGAACGTCGCCGAGCACGTCGAGCCCTGGACCTACCTCAAGTTCCCCTATCTGAAGAAGGTCGGCTGGAAGGGGTTCGTCGACGGGAAGGATTCGGGCGTCTACAAGTGCACGCCGCTCTCACGCCTGAACGCCGCCGACGGCATGGCCACGCCCAAGGCCCAGGCTGCCTATGAAGAGTTCTACAAGACGTTGGGCGGCAAACCGGTCCATCAAACCCTGGCGACGCACTGGGCGCGCTTGATCGAGCTGCTCTACGCCGCCGAGCACTGGGTCGAGCTGGCCCGCGATCCGGATATCACCGGCCGCGAGTTCCGCACGCTGCCGACGGCCACGCCCGACGAAGGCGTCGGCATCGTCGAGGCGCCGCGCGGCACGTTGACGCACCACTACAAGACCGATGCCCGCGGGATCCTGACCCAGGTCAATCTGATCGTCGGGACGACCAACAACTATGCCCCTATCGCCATGTCGATCAAGAAGGCAGCTCAGGGCTTGATCCACAAGGGGCAGGTGACCCAGGGCAAACTCAACATGGTCGAAATGGCCTTCCGCGCCTACGACCCATGCTTCGGCTGCGCCACGCACACTCTGGCCGGAAAGATGCCGCTCGAGGTCCTCGTGCGCGCTCCCGACGGCCAGATCATCGAGCGTCTGACGCAGAACCTGGATTGAACGGCGTTCCGCAGACTGGCAAGAAACGCAACCGGGCGGATGAGATGCGTACGGTGGTGATCGGGCTGGGGAATCCAATCCTGCGGGATGACGGCGTCGGCCTGGTCGTGGCGCGTGCCGTCAGGACCGGCCTGGCCGGCCGCCGCGACGTCGACATCCTCGAAGACACCCACGGCGGGCTGCGCTTGATGGAGCGGATGACCGGTTACGATCGGGCCGTCATCGTCGACTCGCTGATCAGCGGGCGGCCGCCGGGGACGGTCGTGGAGATCGACCTGCGCACGATGTCGACGCAGCACAGCTCCTCATCCCATGACGTCGACCTGCCGACGGCGCTGGCCGTCGGCCGCCGCGCCGGCGCCCATCTTCCCGCCGATGAGTCGATCCGTGTGTTTGCCGTCGAAGGCCGCCAGGTGGATATCTTCGGGGACGATCTGACGCCGGCCGTGGCTTCGGCCGTGCCGCAAGCCGTCCGGATGGTGCTCGAGGCCGTCCAGCCGCAAGGAGCAGAGCCATGATTTCACCGGAGCGATTGCGACGCTATCCGCACTGCGCCGGCGCCGGCGACGACCTGTTGCGTCGCGTCGCCATGATCGCCGACGAGAAGACCTTCGAGGCAGGCGAGCGGCTGTTCGAGGAAGGCCAGCTGGCGCGACACCTGCTGATGATCGAAGCCGGAAGCGTCGACATTGTCTATCGCCTGCCCGACGGGCGCGATGTCGTGGTCGACACCCTGATCGACGGCGACATCGCCGCCTGGTCGGCGTTGCTCGAGCCGTATCGCCTGACGGCCAGCGGGGTCGCTCGCACCAACGGGCGGATGATCGCCGTGGAAGCCGAAGCCCTGCGTGCCTTGTGCCAGGGGAATGCCGAGTTCGGGCTCCCCATGATGACTCAGATCGCCAAGACGTTGCGCGACCGCTTGTCGGCGACGCGCGTGCAGCTGGTGGCGGTGCAGGCGGCCTGAAGGAGTTCCCAGTTGCCAGTTCCCGGTTTCCAATTCCCTGACCCAGGACTGGAAACTGGATACTGGCAACCATCCTCCTCTTGACACCCCGCGGATTGCCTTTAGAATGCTCCGGGTGCGATGTACGGCGTCTGGCTGAATCCCCCGGAATCTGATGGACCCGCCTCCCGGCGGGTTCTTCTTGAGTCGGAGAGAGCCGAGAGGCTCTCTTTTTTTGCCCCGAGGGCGTCCGGTCAGGTGGGGTCGTGATCCGTTTGCCGGGGCTGTTCGATCCGCACGTCCATCTGCGCGAACCCGGCGGCGAGCACAAGGAAGACTTCGACACAGGGACGGCGGCGGCGCTGGCCGGCGGCTTCACCGCCGTGCTGGCGATGCCCAATACGCGGCCGCCGGTGGTCGACGATGCCACGCTGAGTCGGGCGCTGGCCGCGGCACGGGCCAAGGCCCGCTGCGACTACGGGCTCTTCATGGGCGGCGGCACCGACAACGCCGCCGGAGCCGCGCGCCTGGCGCAGCGGGCCTGCGGCCTGAAGTTGTATCTCGACCAGACCTTCGGCCCGCTGCGCCTCGACGACCTGGCTTCGATCTACGCCCACGTCCGTTCCTGGCCCGCCTCACGGCCTCTGGCTGTTCATGCGGAGGGGCGCAGTCTGGCGGCAGCCCTCTTCCTCGCCGCGGTTGCCGGCCGCTCGATCCATGTGTGCCACGTCAGCCGGAGAGATGAGATCCTGCTGATCCGCGCCGCCAAGGAGCGCGGCTTTGCCGTGACGTGTGAGGTCGCCCCGCACCACCTGTTGTTCACGGCGGCGGACTTCAGCCATCTCCCGGCCGGGCGGCGCGAGGTCCGTCCCCGTTTGAACGAACCCGAGGATCGGGAGGCGCTGTGGGAGAACCTGTCGGTGATCGATGCCTTCGCCACCGACCACGCCCCCCACACCGCCGCGGAGAAGGATGGGCCCGAGCCGCCGCCCGGATTCCCTGGGCTGGAGACGGCCGTGGGCCTCTTGTGGATGGCCATCGCCGATGGGCGGTTGACGGTCGACGGTCTCACCGAGCGAATGGCCGCCGGCCCTCGCCGCATCTTCGGGTTTCAGGTAGATGGCGAAACATGGATCGAGGTCGACGAGCACTCCACCTGGGAGGTGCGCGCGGAGGAGATGCACTCTCGCTGTGGGTGGACGCCCTACGAGGGCCTGCGGCTTCCGGCGCGCGTACGCCAGGTGACCTTGAGAGGACAGTTGGCGTATGAGGCTGGGCGTGTTCTGGCCGCCCCTGGCTCGGGGCGGGACCTGGCACCGGGAGCGATCCGGGAGAAGGGGTCTACGTGAAATCCGCCCTGAGTCGCAAGCGATCTCTTGGGAGGCGCGCGGGAATGCGGAGTAGGGGCGAAGCATGCTTCGCCCCTACGCAAGACCCGTGAGGAACCCTCGGCCCGCGAGAGGGTCAGATTAGTGGGGTGGATCCTGTCTTCGTGACTCAGGACCAAGGAGGCATCAATGACATTCATCCCCGCTCACGAGCGCCGCGAGGTCAGCCCACATCTGCCTTTCGGCGATATGAGGGATGCCCCCTTCTACGGAAAGGACATCCTCTCCGTCCGGCAGTTCAGCCGCGGCGACCTCGACTACGTCTTTGGTGTCGCCAAAGAAATGCGGGCCATGGTGGAGCGGGTGGGGACCTTTGATCTGCTCAAGGGCAAGATCCTCGCCAACCTGTTCTACGAACCGTCGACGCGCACGTCGTCGTCGTTCACATCGGCCATGGAGCGGCTGGGGGGAAGCGTCATCCCCATCAACGAAGTCCGCTACTCGTCCGTGGCCAAAGGCGAGTCTTTGCCGGACACGGTACGGACGCTGGAGTGCTACGCCGACGTGATCGTCCTGCGCCATCCGGAGGTGGGAGCCTCGGCCCTGGCGGCGCAATACGCCCGCAAGCCGATCATCAATGCCGGTGACGGGATCGGCGAGCACCCGACCCAGGCATTGCTCGACTTGTTCACCGTCGAGGAGGAACTGGGCCGCGTCGACGGCTTGACGGTCACGATGCTGGGAGACCTGAAGTACGGCCGAACGGTGCACTCCCTGGCCCGGTTGCTGTCGCTCTTCAGCGTTCGTCTAAACTACGTCTCACCGGACATCCTGCGCATGCCGCCGGATCTGATCGCCGAGCTGCAGGCGCGCAACGTGCCCCAGGCCGAACACACCGCCCTGGAGCCGACACTGGGCGACACGGATGTGCTCTACGTGACGCGGGTGCAGAAGGAACGCTTCGAGAGCCAGGACGACTACGAGCGGGTCAAAGGTGCCTACGTCATCACGCCGGATACTCTCAAGCAAGCCAAGGAGGAGATGGTCATCATGCACCCGCTGCCGCGGGTCGGGGAGATCGCTATGGAAGTCGACGACGACCCGCGAGCGGCCTACTTCCGCCAGATGGAATACGGGCTGTACATCCGCATGGCTTTGCTGGCTATGGTGCTGGGAAAGGCCTGACGGCCTTCCCGAGGGAGGCGTTGCCATGATCCGATTCGAGGGATCCTTCGGCCGCCGCGTGCGCCGGCGACTCAAGCGCGAGAAGGTCATCTGGTTGACGACCGTCGGCCGCAAGGGCACTCCGCAGCCGAGGCCGGTGTGGTTCGTGTGGGAGGAGCGCAAGGGCACGCTGCTCCTCTTCAGCCAGCGGGAGACGCGCAAGCTCGAGCACCTGAAGCGCAACCGGCGAGTCGCCGTCCAATTCAACACCGATCCAGATGGGGACGACGTCGTCGTCTTCACCGGGGAGGCGCGCATCGATCGGCGCCATCTGCCGGCCCACCGCGTGCCGAACTATGTGCGCAAGTACAAGACGGGCATGCGAAGCCTGGGGATGACGCCCGAGGCGTTCGCCGAAGAGTACGAGGTGCCCATCCGCGTTCGGCTCCAGCGGCTGCGCGGATGGTAGCCCTGTCGTTCTTCGAGCGGCTCGAAGCACGCGCTCGCCAGGCGCGCAGCCTGGTGTGTGTCGGCCTCGACCCGCACGCCGAGTTGCTGTCCGAAGACTCGGCCGAGGCGGCGCGGGCGTGGTGCCTGCGCATGATCGAAGCCACGGCCGCGGCGGCCTGCGCCTACAAGCCCAACGCCGCTTTCTTCGAGCGCTGGGGCGCCGCCGGCTGGGAAGCCTTGCACCAGGTGATCGCCGCGGCGCGGGAGCATGCCCCCGTCCTGCTCGACGCCAAGCGCGGCGACATCGCCAGCAGCGCCCGCGCCTACGCCCAGGCGGTGTTCGATGGACTGGGCGCAGACGCCGTGACCGTCAACCCCTACCTCGGTCTCGATTCCCTGCAGCCCTTCCTGGACTACCCAGACCGGGGCGTGTTCCTCCTTTGTAAGACCTCCAACCCGGGCTCGGACGACTTGCAGGCTCTCACTCTGGCTTCCGGTGGACCGCTCTATCTCGAAGTGGCTCGCTGGGCCCAGGCGCGCTCGGACCAGGGGATGGCGATCATCGTCGGTGCGACCGACCCTCAGGCGCTGGCAGCCGTGCGAGCCCAGGCTCCCGATGTGTGGATTCTGGCGCCGGGCATCGGCGAGCAAGGTGGAGAGCTGGGGCGCGTCGCACGTGCGGGCCTCCGCGCGGATGGACTGGGTTTGTTGGTCCCGGTGGCCCGAGCCTTGGCGCGCGCGGACGACCCCGGGGCGGAGTGCCGGCGCTTCGCCGAGACGATCCGATCGGCGGCGGGTCCCAATCTGGAGCCATCCGCGGGCCTGGGCATGGACGAGGCCTTCCTCGCCGATCAACTGATCGAGGCCGGATGTGTTCGGTTTGGCGAATTCCGCTTGAAGTCCGGCCTGGTCTCGCCGATCTACTTCGACCTGCGTCGGTTGGCCTCCTTCCCGGAATTGCTCGACCGCGTCTCGCGCGCCTACGCGCGACTCGCGCGACCGCTGGTCTTCGACCGGCTGGCGGCCATTCCTTACGCTGCTATGCCGATCGGTACGGCCGTGTGCCTGCGCACCGGGCGCCCGATGATCTACCCGCGGCTGGACATCAAGGAGTACGGGACGAAGTCGGCCGTCGAGGGTGAGTTCCAGTTCGGGGAGACGGCACTGGTGGTCGATGATCTGGCCACGACGGGCGGCAGCAAGTTCGAAGCGATCGAGCGATTGCGGGCGGTGGGCCTGATCGTCCACGACGTTGCGGTGCTGATCGACCGGCAATCGGGAGCGGCCTCGTCGCTGGCCGAGGCGGGCGTGCAGCTGCATGCCGTCTTCACGCTGACCGAACTGTTGGATCACTGGGAACGGCGCGGCTTGGTCGCGCCTGGACCGCTGGCGCAGGTGCGTGCCTTCCTGACCCAGGCCGGCGGCTGAACGGCAGTCCGCCCTCCATGTACGCGCGCCTCAGGCCGTGGCTCTTCCGGCTGGATGCGGAGCGGGCTCATGCCATGACGTTGCGGTTGCTGCAGGCGGCCGCGGCGATCGGCGCGGGCCGGGCCGCCCTTCGACGTGCCTTCGCCGACAAGATCCCCGAACGCCCGGTCGAGCTGTTGGGGCTTCGATTCCGGAATCCGGTGGGCCTGGCGGCCGGGTATGACAAAGAAGCCCGCTGCCTGGCGGGCCTGGCCTGCCTGGGATTCGGCCATATCGAGTTCGGGACGGTCACTGTCGAACCGCAAGCCGGAAATCCCCGACCGCGATTGTTTCGCCTTCCCGATGACCAGGCGCTCATCAACCGGATGGGCTTTCCCAACCCGGGCCTGGCCAGGCTGCGGGAGCGCCTGAGCCGGCGGAGAGCGCCCGGAGTGGTCGTAGGGGTCAGCATTGGCAAGGGCAAGGACACCTCGCTGGATGAGGCGCAACGCGACTACGTGGATCTGTGGCGCGGGCTGGGCCCGCTGGTGGACTACGTGGCCGTCAACGTATCATCCCCGAACACGCTCGGGCTGCGCGATCTACAGGCGAGGGCGTACCTGGAGCGGCTGTTGACGGCGCTGGGCGCGGCCCGGGTGGAGGGCCGACGGCGCGTCCCGCTCTTGGTCAAGTTGGCGCCGGATCTGGAGCCGCGTGAGCTCGATGAGGCCCTCGATGTCATCCGGGGGACGGGGATGGACGGTGTCATTGCAGTGAACACGACCGTGGCCCGGCCGGCTCTGCGGTCGCCGCACGCCGGCGAAGCCGGCGGCTTGAGCGGAAAGCCCTTGTTCGAGAAGGCATTGTCAATTGTCGAGATGATCGTGCGCCGGACGCACGGGCAGCTGCCGGTCGTCGCCGTCGGTGGGATCGACGGACCGGAAGCTGCCGGCGCGATGCTGGCTGCGGGCGCCTCGCTCGTTCAGGTCTACACCGGGCTGGTCTATCACGGCCCGGGGCTGGTCCGGGACATCGTCCGCGACCTGGCGTAGCCCGGCGCGCCGGAGCCTGGAGAAAAGCGAAGCCCCCCGAGAGGGGGGCTTCGTTCCATTCGGGCGTAGAACTAAAGCTCGGGGATCTTGAGGACCTGCCCGGGCTTCAAGATGTACGGGTTCTCGCCGATGATCGCCTTGTTGGCGTCGTAGATGACCTTCCAGTTCTCCTGGCCGCCGGGCCCGTAATACTTGAGCGCGATCAGCCGGAGCGAATCGCCAACGGCGACGGTGTGCTCGGCCTTCGTCCGCTTGGGCATAGCTGAGGCGGGCGCCATCGGTGCGGGCGCCGGCATACCCATGGGGGCCGCAGGCCTGGGGGCCGGCATGCCCATCCCCATCGGGGCGGGCTTGGGGGCGGCCTTCTTCGCTGCCTTCTTGGCCGGTCGGCGGACGGCCTTCTTGGCGGCCTTCTTGACCGCCTTCTTGACCGTGCGCTTGGCCGGGCGCTTGGCCGCGCGCTTGGCCGGGCGCTTGGCGGCGCGCTTCGCCGTCCGCTTGACGGTGCGCTTCACAGCCTTCTTCGCCGTCTTCTTGGTGGCTTTCTTGGCCTTCTTCGGCATGGGTCTCCTCCCCTCCAATCCTCTACGAGTGCGGGATCCGATGGGTCCGTTGCCGGGGATTGTACCTCAGGAAAGGAAAAAGAACGCAAGGGGGGTGCGCGGCCGGCAATGAAAACCGCGGCGGCGCCAGCAGGGTGCGTCGGTTGTGACGTGGAAGCCCGCAGGGCTCCGGAAAGAGACCTGGAGGGCCGCCTGGCGGGCCCTCGAAGGGCCCGCCAGGTCAACGGGGGCCCATTGAAAGATTGTCAGACAGCCGTCCCAATCGGCCAGGGCCCCTACAGTGGCCTGTAAGTACAAGTAAATAGACCTGTCCGGACAGTTTGTTCGAGCCTCGAACGGGCTTCACCGAGCGCCACAAGGGAATCGCGAGGGTCGGGACGGCGGCCGGCGGAGGCAACGTTCAAGGTTCGAGGGAGTCGACGAGCACACTGCGTGCCAGTTCGGCTTCGAGCGCCAACTCCGTTTCGCCCACCTGGACGACGGTGACCGGTTGCTGTTGCAGGACGCGGACTTCGCGCGCCGTCTGAAGTCCATAGGCGCACAGTTGCTGGCGCCGGGAAGCGGAGATCTGCTGCATCGCGCCGATCCGGGCCCGCCAGCCGGGTGGGACATCAGCCAGGGTGGGGGTGTAGACGGCCTGGCTGCGGCCGTGCCGGTGCCGATCCCTGCGCTCCTGAAGCCAGGGGCCAATCAGCGTCGATTGGGGATCGGCGAACTGGTAGCCGCAGGCCGGGCAACAGATGATCCGGCAGCCGGTGGCGAGCGGGCAGCGGGCGCACGGACCCCTTCCGGCCGGGTCGAAATGGAAGCCGCACAGCGGGCAGGCGAATTCGGTCGTACTCATGTCCACCCCACGGCCTGCAAGCCCAGACGCAGGATCCCGCCGACGGCGAAGGCGAAGGGAAAGACGAAGGCCGAGATCGCCAGCGTTGTCCGCCAGCCCCGTTCGCGGGCCATCATCAGGATCGCCGCCAGACACGGGATGAACAGGGTGATGGTCACCATCGAGACCACCGTCTGAAGGGGCGAAAGCAAGCCATGGCTCTGCAAGGCAAAGAGCCCCGTCGCCCCGAAGTCGCGCCGGAGGAAACCGAGCACGAACGCCAGGGTCGCCTCTGGAGGCAGCCCCAGCCAGCCGGTCACCACCGGTTCAGCCAGGCGGCTACCCACGGCGAGCAGGCCGGTTCGATCCAGAAGGAAGACCAATACCGATCCGATCAGGAACAGCGGCAAGACTTCGCGCAAGTACCATTCCAGGCGCGCCGCCGTCTTGATCAGGACGTTCGAAGCGACGGGCCGGCGCAAGGGGGGGATCTCGATGAGCAACGCCGAGCGCTCGCCGGGAACCAGCTTCGCCGCGAGCCACCCGACCAGAAGGAGCACCGCCACGACGACCCCCGCCCAAATCAATGTCGCCGAGACGGAGACGGCTCCGAGCATGCCCATGACGACGCCGAGTTGGGCCGAACATGGCACCGCCAACGCCAGCAGCAGGATCGCCAACAATCGCTCTCGGCGTGTCTCCAGGATGCGAGTGGTGAGCGTGGCCGTCGTCACGCATCCGAGACCCAGCACCATCGGCAGAACGGCCTTGCCGTTCAGCCCGATGAGGCGGAACCCTCGGTGGCTGAGCACCGCCAGTCGCGGCAGGTAACCGGAATCCTCCATCAATCCGAAGGCCAGGAAGAAAGTGCTGACGATCGGTAGGATCAGCGCCAGGGCGTAGGTCACCCCCATCGTCCACAGGCCGTAGGGACCGACGAGGAGGTCTGCAACCCATCCGATGGGGATCCAGCGGCTCGCCAGCGAGGCCAACCAGGGATTGACGACCTCGCCGAACAGCCGGCCCTCCAACCAGCCCACCAGAGTCTGCGCGCCGAACACACCCACGAACCCGTAGAGCCCTGCCAGCACAATTCCCAGCACCGGCCAGCCCCACACGGGATGAACGCTGAGACGGCCAAGCGTGTCAAGGAGTCGGCGGTGAGGCGGCGCGGCGGCGTGCGTTGCCGCCGATGCCAACCGATCGATCCAAGCCAGCCGCGCCCGTTGGACGACTTCAGCCGCAGGATCGTCACACGCCGCCGCCACCCGGTCCCGGGCGGCCTCGAGGATCTGCATGTCCGAATCAGGCAGGCGCACGCGAAGCCACTCGTCGACGACATCGTCCTCGCAGATCCACAGCAACGCCAGCGAGCGGGGCGATATCGAGGCTTGCGGAAGCCGGTCCGCCAGGAAGGTCAGTTCGGCCTCGACCGGCGACGGATAGACGACGCGGCACGTGGCCGGGCGAGCGAGAGCGATCGCCCGTTCCAACTCGGCCATCCCGCGACCGCGCGTTGCCACGGTCGGAATGACCTCGACGCCGAGACCTTCGGCCAACGCCTCCGGGTGCACGTTCAGCCCATGTTCAGCCGCCTCATCCATCATGTTGAGGGCGACGACCAGAGGCACGCCCATCTCCGCCAGCTGGACCGTGAGAAGCAAGGTGCGGCGCAGATTCTTGGCGTCGCCGACCTGGACGAGGACGCGCAGCGAGTCCTGCAGGAGCACGCGGGCGGCGACGCGTTCCTCCTCGCTGTGGGCCGGCAACATCAACAATCCGGGTGTGTCGACGATCGTTCCATCCAGCGAAAGCGCCGGCCCGCGGGCGACCTCCACCGTGGTGCCCGGGTAGTTCGACACGGCGGCGTAGCGGCCCGTCAGGCGGTGGAAGACCACCGATTTCCCGACATTGGGGTTCCCCACCAGGGCGATGGCGCCCCGTCCCGTGATCGCGCCGCCTTCCTGGTCGTGGCAGCTCATGCGCCTACGGCTCCTGAGGAGGCGCCCATGCAGTGCATCATGACCTTGCGCCAGACAACCGCACCTGCAACCGGGCGGCCACATCTTCGGGCAAAGCGACCCATCCCGTCGACGTCCGGACGACCGCCGTGCGGCGTTCACGATCCACGACCTCTACCTGAAGGGCGGCGCCCGGGCGAATTCCCTGGCGGTGGAGGTAGGCCAGGACGTCTTGTGTTTCCGGATGGACGGCCGCCAGTTCGACGCGATCCCCTGGAGACCGATCGAGCAGCATCTCCTGGCCGTTGGAGGGAGACGACCCACGCGGGATCGGATTGCCATGAGGGCAGGCAGCCGGTCGGCCGAGGCGGTGATCGAGAGCATCGGTCACGTCGTCGCCCACGGCGTGTTCGAGCTGGCAGGCCAGGGGATGGACCTGTTCCCAGGCCATCCCCAACTCGTCGAACAGGAACCGCTCCCAGAGACGGTGCCGCCGTACCAACGCGCGAGCGTGATCGGCGCCCTGGGGGGTGAGAGAGACGCCGCGGTAGGGCCGGTGGAGGACCAGCCCCATCCGTTCCAGTCGATGGATCATTTCCGTCGAGGAAACTGCGTTGTGCCCCAACCGGCTGGCGAGGGCCGAGATCGGCACCGGCTCGTCGTCGACAGCCAGCTCGTACAGACTCTTCAGATACATCTCCGGGCTCGGCCCCATCTCCACAGGCATCCCTCCGGGGTTTAAGGTGCGCCTTAAACCTACCCCCGTCCCGCGCCCGCGTCCCGTTGGGACTGTCACCCGAACGACGGTCGAAGATCACCCCCACGCCATCCTCGCCCCGCACGTGGAAGCGTTGGGGAGGCCCCAACGCTGTCCTTTCTGCGCACCGTGAAAGCGTTGGGGTCCCTCGCTGCCGGACGCTATAATCCAGGCGCCATGCCCGACGCCGAGGTCCGTTGCGCCCAGTGCGGCGGTGTGCTGCACCCCGACGAGGGCCAGATCTTCCTGGTCTGCCCCTACTGCGGCTCGACGGTCTACCTGGACACGTCGAAAGTCGTCTTCCATTGGGCCCTGACGCCGACACTCGACGAGGCCGAGGCCCGCGCTTCCCTGGCGCGCTGGATGGCGGGGAACGAGACCGTCAAGAACCTGGACACGAAATCCAACGTCACGGCGGTGGAGTTCCACTACTTCCCCCTTTGGCTCCTCAAAGTCCGCGATGGGCCGGGGGAGCGGATGGTGTTGACCCCGGCGGCGGCAACCTCCGTGACGGCTATGAAGGATCTGCCTTTGCCGGCCGGCGACCTCGTCCGCTACGAACCGGCGCTCGAGGCTGAATCGATCCCACCGACGGTCCCGCTGGAGGCTGTGCTGGGCTGGCAGACTCAGGTCGGGACCCAGCCGGATCAGATTCGGGAGGCCTCCCTCGTCCACGTGCCTCTGTTCACCTTCAAGTACGACTTCCTGGGGCGCTCGTATACGGCGGTCGTGGAGGCCGCCAGCGGGCGCGTGTTGGCGAACCTGTTCCCGGCCAAAGCCGAGGCCCCGTACCGAATGGTGGCGCTGGTCACAGCGGTCGTGTTTCTCTGCCTGGCGACCTTTCCGCTGGCCGGATCCTCCTTCGGGTCCGCCGCGGGCATTCCTCTGGGCAGGTTGGCGTGTCTGGTCGGCGGGGTGGTTGCCGCGCCCCTGGCCTTTGCCGTGGCAGCCTGGGTGGCGTCGCAGGTATGACGACGGCCACCGGGTCTGCTTCGAAGGACGAGACGCTCGGGCTGGCGTGCCCGAACTGCCAGGGGCGGCTGGTGATCCCGGAAGGGACGCGCATCGTGCGCTGCCCATTCTGCGATCTGCGATCGGCCGTGCGTGGCGATCGGGGCCTGATGCGCTATCAAGTCCCGCGCCAGGTGGACCGGGATGGGGCGATTCACGCGCTTCGTCGATTCCAGAGCGGGCTGGACAAAGCGCCCGGACTGGCGATGCGCGGGCGGGTCGAGGAACTGTTCGTCGTCTACCTTCCCTTGTGGACGGTCTGGGCCCGTGTCGCCGCATGGGTCTTCGGCCGGAAGGAGGTCGGTTCTTCCAAGAACCGCCGCCTCGAGCCGCGCGAAGTGCGTGTGCTGCGGGAGATGAGTTGGAATGTGCCGGCCTGCGATGTCCAGGAGTTCGGCGTCGAGGGCGTGCCTCTGGACGGCCAATCGCTGCTGGCCTTCGACCCGGCGGCCCTTCACACCGATGGGATGGTCTTCGAGCCGGTCGGTTCGTCGTCCGACGCCGTCGCCGAGGCGCATCACCACTTCGACGATGAGGTGCGCCGGGTGGCGAACCTGGACGAGATCGGGTCGATCAAGATACGGCACTTGCGCGAACGGATGGCGGTCGTCTACTACCCGTTGTGGGTGGCGCGCTACGACTTCCGCGGGCGGATCTATCAGGTCGTCATCGACGGTCACGATGGAGGCGTGCTGTACGGCAAGGCGCCGGGCAACATCTGGTTCCGGGCAGCGGCCCTGGTCGCTGGAATGGCCCTGGGCGCGTTGACGGTCGTGGATGGCACGGCGCTGGCCCTGCGCTGGGCGGCGAACTCGAGCGACTCCGACTCATTGGCCATTCTCATCCTCCCCGTGGTGATCGGAGTGGCGCTGATGCTCGCGGCGTATCGGCGATTCCGCTATGGAGAACTCATCGAACAGCGGCAGCGGCTGCGGCGCGTGGCCGGCGTGCGGTCGAGCGAGGTGCGCGCCCTGCTGAGCGAGCTGGGCGCAGAGTTCGGGCTGCATCGAAGCTGATGAGCACCGCCGTCGACCTGATTCCCCTGGAATGCCTGCGCTGCCGCACGCGACTGCCGGCGGAAGAGGGCCAGGTCGCCTGGGTTTGCCCGGCCTGCGGCCAGGGGCAGCGCCTGACCGAAGAGAGCATTCTGAAGGAGCTTCCGATCCAATTCGCTGCGGCGGCCTCGCCCGCGCAGGTGCGTTGGTTCGCCTTCTGGGTTCTGCAGGGGCAGGTGCGGATCGTGGAGCGCCTGAGCTACGGGCGCGAGCAACCGGCCGATCCGCGCTGGGAGGCGCCCCAGACGTTCGTCCTGCCGGGATTCGAGACAACGCCGGAAGAGGCGGTGCAGTGGGGATTGCGCTTCCTGCGCGAGCCCGTGCGGCTGGCCGCCGGATCGGCGGAGTCGCTGCCGCCCGTCACGGTTGGACCGGACGAGGCCCAGGCGCTGGCGGAATACGTCGTCTTGAGTTACGAGGCGGACCGCCGGGACAAACTCAAGGCGCTGCGAGCCGTTCTCGATCTGGGCGCGCCGGAGTTGTGGTGCCTGCCCTTCGCCGCCACGGGTTCTTCGTGGAAGTTGGCCCTGGCGCCATGAGGGATCGGCTGCGGCCGCACCTTGCCCCGGCTGCGGCCTTGTTGGCCCTGGTCCTGCTGTTCCTGGTGTTGTACCGACTACGCCAAAGCCCTGCTCCCGTGCTGCCGCCCGCCCCACCGGTCAGCGCCGCCTCGCGCCTCGTCCGGTTCACGACTCCCGGCGCCGCGGAAGCGCTGGCCTTGAGAGGAGGGCCGGACGCGGCGGTGGCGCAATCCATCGACGCCGCGGAGCGCAGCGTGGACATGGCCATGTACGAACTGAACCTGTGGAGTATCCGCGACGCTCTGCTCCGGGCCGACGAGCGCGGGGTAGGCGTGCGCCTGGTGATGGAGCGCGACAACATGGGCGCGCCCGAGGTCGAAGCGCTGACCGCGGCCGGGATCCCGGTGGTGGGGGACACCGACGAAGGATTGATGCACGACAAGTTCGTCGTCATCGACGGGGCGGTGGTGTGGACCGGCTCGATGAACCTGACCGTCAGCGACGCCTACTACAACGACAACAACCTCATTCGCCTGGACGACCCGGACCTGGCCTCGGCATACACGGCTGAGTTCGACGAGATGTTCACCGACGGGCGGTTTGGGCCGCTTTCGCCGCGCGGCAGCGGGGTGCACACGGCCGACGGCCGGGTCGAGGTGGCCTTCTCTCCGGACGACGGCGTGGCGGCGCGGTTGCTGGCCCTGCTGCCCACGGCCACGACGAGCCTGGAGGTGATGGCCTTTTCGTTTACGTCTGACGACCTCGCCGACGCCTTGCTGGAGAGGGCCGCCGCCGGCGTGCGCGTGCGGGTCGTGCTCGACGAGGATCAGGCGCGGAACCTGGGCAGCGTCTACGGGCGGCTGCGCGACGCCGGGCTCGATGTGCGCCTCGACGGCAGCCCCGACAAGATGCACAACAAGGTGATGATCCTCGACGGCGAGACCGTCGTGACGGGTTCGTACAACTTCAGCCGCAGCGCCGAGGTCTTCAACGACGAGAACCTGGTCATCCTGTACGATCCTGAGATCGCGGGCGCTTTCGAGGATGAGTTCGAGAGGATCTTCGAAGCGGGGAAGTAGATAGGGAGAGCGGGCTTAGTCAGATGGCTCGCAG
>DATIFK010000010.1:0-7507 GCA_035455265.1 Anaerolineales bacterium | reverse complement strand
CTAGTGGATGGCGCCCAACAGGGAGTACATCGGGAGGATGACCGAGATGGCCACGAACCCGACAATGACGCCGACGAACAGGATCAAGGCGGGCTCGAGAAACCCCGTCAGGGCCTTCATCCCGCGGTCGACTTCCCCTTCGTAGTAGTCGGCCAGGGTGATCAGGTGCTGGTCGAGCGTGCCGGTTTCCTCGCCCACGCGGACCATCTGAGCCAGCAGGCGGGGGAAGCGACGCATGCGCGCCAGCGGCTCCGAGAGGCCCCGCCCCTGTAGCGCCTCGCGTCGCAGGTCATCGAGGTTTTGGCGCAGGACAACGTTGGAGATCGTGCGCGCCGTGAGATCGAGCGATTCGGGCAGCGCCAGCCCGGCCTGGAGCAGGGTAGCCAGCGTGCGGCTGAGCCGGCTCACGGCGCCCTGGATGTTGACCGTGCCCAGGAGGGGCATCGAAAGAAGAAGTTCGTCCCTGGTGCGTTTCCCGACCGGCGTTCCCAGAAAGAGCGCCACCGCCACGATGAGAACGACTGCCGCGAGGAGCATAGGCCAACGATAGGTCGTGACGAAATCGGTGAGGGACATCAGGAACCGCGTCGGCCACGGCAGGGTCGCCTCGAACTCGTCGTAGAGGCGCAGCAGCGGCGGCAGGGTGAAGTTCAGCAGGATCAGGACGACGCCAAACGCCAGCACCAGGAGGAAGGCCGGGTAGGCCATGGCGTCCCGCACGCGCCTTGCCACGCCGCTTTCCTTCTCCAGATATCCGGCCAATCGGCGCAAGATCAATCCGACGTTTCCCGTCTGCTCGCCGACCTGCACCATGCGGGTGAACAGGTCGGGGAAGACGAGCGGATGCTCGGCCAGAGCGGCCGACAGCGGCTCGCCGGTGCGCACCTGCTCGAGCACTCGGCGCAGAACCTGCCGCAACGCATGGTGCCCCGTTTCGTCGGCCAGGAGCTGCAGGGCGGGCACGATGGCGATCCCGGAGTCGATCAGGGTGGCCATCTGCTGAGCGAAGACGATGACATCCCGGCGCCGGGGGCCGAAGAAAGTCGGGAACCAGTGCGCCAGGTCGAAGACGGCGGGGGATGAACGGAGCTGCACGACGGTCCAGCCGCGCTCCCACAGGGCGCGCTCGGCCGCCGCCTCGCTCTCGACTTGCAGGCTGCCGCGTTGTTCCTTGCCGTCGGTGGAGAGGGCTAGATACCGGTACGGCACGGAGCCCGGCCTCCCTGCTCGGCCCCGGTCGACTCAGCCGAGGGTATAGACATTCCTCATGACCTCGCCGGGCGTGGTGACCCCGGTCTTGACTTTCATCATCGCGTCGCGGCGCATCGTGATCATGCCTTCTCGGACCGCCTCGCTCTCGACCTCGGCGACACCGGCGCCATCGATCAACAGGCGCCGCAGGGAAGGTGTCAGGGCCATGACCTCGAAGACTCCCGTGCGCCCCTGGAAGCCGGTGTGGTTGCAGTACGCGCACCCTTCGCCGACCTGGATCGAGACGAGCGGCTCTCCCATTTCGGCCAGGTAGGCCTCCTTCTCCTCGGGGGCCGGCTGAGCCATTTGGGCGCAGCGGGTACAGACGCGGCGCACCAGCCGCTGGGCGACCACGCCGATGACCGCCGAGACAATCAAGTAGCGTTCGATCCCCAGGTGGGCGAGCCGGTAGAGAGCGCCGGCGGCTTCGTTGGCGTGGATGGAGGACAGGACCAGGTGGCCGGTCAGAGCCGCCTGAACGGCGGCCTCGGCCGTTTCTCCGTCGCGCACTTCGCCCACCAGGATGACGTCCGGATCCATGCGCATGATGCCGCGCAGCCCCGAGGCGAAGGTGATCTCGGCGGCGCGGTTCACCTGGATCTGGTGAATGGCGGGGAAGTTGTACTCCACCGGGTCTTCGATGGTCATGACGTTGAGGCGCGCCCGGTCGAGCTGGTTGACGGCCGCGTACAGGGTCGTCGTCTTCCCGGAACCCGTCGGCCCGCTGACCAACACCATGCCGTAGGGCGAGTGGATCATCCGGCGGAAGGCCGCCAGAGACTCGTCGCGCAGGCCCAGGTTGCTCAGATCCAAGATCGACTCGGAGCGTCCCAGAATCCGCAGGACGGCCATCTCGCCCCAAGTCGTCTCGCTGGTGGCCACGCGGAAGGAGGTCTCCTCCCCGCCGACGTCGACGGAGAACTGACCATCCTGAGCGCGGCGCCGTTCGGCGATGTTCATGCCGGCCAGAACCTTGATGCGCGACAACAATGCGCCATGGCTGATCTTGGGCAGGGTCAGCGCCCGATGCAGCACCCCGTCGACCCGGAAGCGAACCTGGACGGCATCGCGGTCCGGCTCGAGGTGAATGTCCGAGGCCCGGTCGCGCACGGCCTGCTCCAAGAGCAAGTCCACCGCCCGCACGATGGGATCCTGGGCCACGGCTTCCGGGACGGCTTCGCCGAGGCCCACTGCCGTCTCCGGCGTGGCGGCGAACTGGGCCACCTCGTCTTCGATCTCGCGATTGGCGCGGTAGTACAAGTCGATGGCGGAACGGATGTCCGGACCGACTCCGATCGTCGGATAGAGGGTCTTGCCGGTCAGAGCCGAGATCTCCTGCATGACCTGGATGTCGGTCGGGTCCTCCATGACCAATGCCAGCGAACCGTCGATGAAGTCGAGAGGGATGAGGCTGTGGCGACGGGCGAGCTCCTCGGGCACGAGGCGCAAGGCCTCCGCCTGGACGGTGTGGCGCTTGAGGTCGATGAAGGGCAGGTTGAGGTGAACGCTCAAGGCCATGGCCAGGCCGTCCTCGTCCAGGACACCTTCCTCCAACAGAATGCGCCCCAGGCGCCGTTGGTCGCCGGCCTTCTGCTTCTCGAGGGCCGTGCGCAGTTCGGCCGCAGTCACCAACTTGGCTTCGAGCAGCGCGTGGCCGAGCGTGTGCCCGTCCTGGGCTATTCGCGGGGACAGCGGAGTCGTCAAGCCGCCTCCAAGAGCTTCTTCACCGTGGACAGGAGATCGTGGCGCGACAGCGGTTTGGTCATGTAGGCGTTGGCGCCGACGCGCAGGCCCGTGTCGATGTCCTCTCGCCGTCCCTTGGCGGAGACCAGAACGATGGGGAGGCTGGCCGTCAGCGGCTCCTGGCGCATCCGGTGGCATACCTCGAACCCGTCCACTCCCGGGAGCATGACGTCCAGCAGGATCAGATCGATGTCGCCGTTGGAGGCCTGCTCCAGGGCTTTCAGGCCGGAGGCTAAACGTTGCACCCGATATCCCTCGATCTCCAGGATCTGGCTCATCAGCTCAGCGCTGTCGGGATCGTCCTCCACCAGGAGGATGTTCGCCTTCCGAACCGGGGACGACGCGGCGGCGCTGGCGACGGGATCTACTTCCGAAGGCGACATGCCGCCCCCTCCTTCCGGTCGTGCCCAGCCGAGAGTATCATCTGGCGCCAATGGTGGAGCTCCCGACGGTTCATCGGCCGTCCTTCCGGCCCCGACCATGGCGGCTGGCCTCGAGGTACTCGTCGAGCATCGTCCTGTCGTAGCGGCGATGTCCGCCGGGGGTTCGAAACGGTTGGATCAACCCGCGCTTCTCAATGCGGTTGAGGGTATTGAGGCTGATGCCCAAATAGGCCGTGGCCTCCTTGGCGGTGAGAAGTCGTGGACGAGGCAACATCGTCTTCCGTTCCTCCGCTCGTTCTCCGGCCGCACCACGGATCGCCGAGCCAACCGCATGCGAGGCGGCCTCCATTCGTGGCCCCTCGGCTGGGACAGCTTGGGACGGTTCGGCACGAGTTGACATCGTTTCCACCATGATACGGCAGGAGGTCCGCCCGCCCCAAGCCTGCGGCGCCTCTGTAAAGTGATCGTAAGCCGCACAGCGCCGAGCCCGGCTGGCACGATTCTTGAATTGGGTGCTGACATGAGGAAGGCAGGTCGCAGAGCCCAGGCGAAACCCGGGACCCGCTTCACGGCGTTCGGGTTGTTTGGCTTGGCGCTCTTCGCGATCGCCGCCGGGGTGACGCTTCTTCTCCTCCGACAGAATTCGCAGTGCGGCGGATTGATGGACGCGCCCTTTGCCGGGCCCACCGGCCGGTGTCTGGCCGAAGGATGGCTGTGGTGGATGAAGGGGCTGGTGAACGGGCTGGGCGGCGTTCTGGTGATTGAGCCTCCGCCGGCTCCCTCCTTGATGATCTCCGGGCTCTTGGCCTTCTGTATCGCCGGCCTTCTGGGGATGGCGCGAGGCTGGCGTGGGCTGTTCATCTTCATCATCGTCCAGTCCGGCCTGGCCGGGGTGTGGGGCTTCCTCGCCTACCTGCGCTACTACATCCGCTGAGCCTCTCAGCCGACTGTCTCCCAAGTAGGTACACCGCCGGGGTCTGCGCATAGCCACATAGGGAAGTCGGCAACGCGGCCGGGGCATCCGGCGTCATCGCGAGATCAACAAGGGTGCGCTTGGGCGGAGGGTTGCTCGCCGAGAGACGCGAAGGGCCGCCCTTCGGTGATCTGAGGGCGGCCCTTGCGGCGCTGCGGCATCCTATCCTAGAGCGAGGAGGGATGCCGCAGCGCCTGTACGTTCACTCGTACTCATCGGCATCACCTCCTCTGTCTATGGGATAGCAGGAGGAGAGCCCTTTCGGGCTGGGCGAAGTATGGCACATCGGCGGTCGATCGTCAACCGCCTCCGGCTGCCAGCCACCGGCCGCCAGCCACCAGCTGCGAGCACCCATTCCTGAGGCCCAATCGCTCGAGGGCCGAACGGGCGTTGCCCCAACCCCGCCGATTGGTTCGAGGGCGGGCGGCCTCGCATTGACGCTGTGAAGGGTTTGCCCGGGACGCCGAGCACGAACCAGCGATCCCTCCCGGCAGGAGGCCGGGACGGCGTGATCACTGAATGAACATGGCGTCGCCGAACGAGTAGAAGCGGTAGCCTTCGCGGATGGCGACATCGTACGCGTGCTGGATTCGCTCGAGGCCGGCAAAGGCGGAGACCAGCATCAACAACGTACTGCGCGGGAGATGGAAGTTGGTGATCAACGCGTCGACCGCCCGGAACTCGAACCCGGGCAGGATGAAGAGGTCGGTGGGGCCTTCGAAGGCGCGTAGCTCGCCTGCACGCGCGGCGGTCTCGAGGGTGCGAACGGAGGTGGTGCCGACGGCGATGACCCGTCCGCCGGAAGAGCGCGCCGCCCGCACGCGGTCCGCTGTCTCGGCCGTGAGGCGACACCATTCGGTGTGGATGTGGTGGTTGCTCGGATCTTGCTCCTCAACCGGAGCGAACGTGTCCAGGCCCACGTGAAGAGTCACGAAGGTTGTCGACGCGCCGGCCGCTTCGATCCGCTCGAGCAGGTTGGGTGTGAAGTGCAAGCCGGCGGTGGGCGCCGCCGCCGAGCCGGGTGTGCGACTGTATACCGTTTGATAGTCCTCCGGGTCCGTCAGCCGCTCATGGATATAGGGCGGCACCGGCATCTCGCCGATTTGCTCCAGCAGCGGCGAGATCGGCTCGTCAAAGCGGACTCGGCGCCGACCGTTGCCCAAGTCCTCCTCGACGAAGGCGGTCGGCCCGCCATCTACTTTGAGGCGGCGGCCCGGCCCGAGCCCGCGCCCTCCGACCAGGGCTTCCCACGTGCGGTCTCCCACGCGCTTCAGCAGGAGGATCTCGGCGCGGCCGCCGGTCGGCAGCTTGCGGGCGTGCAATCGCGCCGGCAGGACGCGCGTTTCGTTGAGGACCAGCAGGTCCTCGCGATGCAAAAAGGAGGGCAGGGCGTCGAAACGGGAGTGCTGGAGCGCGTCCGTGCGGCGGTCGAGCACCATCAAGCGCGAATGGTCCCTCGGCCGCGCCGGGTGCTGAGCGATGCGCTCCGGCGGGAGGAGGTAATCGAAGTCGTCCGTGCGCATCAGGTCAGGGGTCCGTGGCGAGCAGTCGGTGGCCGTCGGTCGGGCATTTCCCGACCACGGACCACCGGCCACTGGCCGGTTCCTCACTTGTTCAGAAGTCGCAGGAGGAGGTTGAGCAGCAAGGTAAGGCCAAGACTCAGAAGCACCGACGTCGCCAGCGGGATGAAGCAGCTGACTCCGCCGACCTGAAAGCGAAAGTCTCCGGGGAGGTGGCCGATGGGCAGGCCGACGCGGCTGAGTCCCCATAGCGCGCCGCCCAGCACCGCCAGGCCGAGGCCGATGAGCAGCAGCGTGCGGCCGAGAGAGGCTGGATCCGGCATCACAACTCGGGCAAACGGGGCTGCGGCGCGGTCGACGGTTCGAGGCCCAGATGCAGGTAGGCCCGCCCGGTGGCGACGCGGCCTTGGGTCGTGCGATCGAGAAAGCCCAGTTGCAGCAGGTACGGCTCGACCACGTCCATGATCGTGTCGGGCTCTTCGCTGACCGACGCCGCGATCGTCTGCAGGCCGACCGGTCCGCCGTCGTACTTCTCGATGATGGTGCGAAGGATGCGGCGGTCGACGTCGTCGAGGCCGAGCTCATCGACGTCGAGCAACGCCAGGGCCTCGATCGCAATGGGCTGGTCGATGGCGCCGGCGGCTCGTACCTGGGCGAAATCGCGCACCCGGCGCAGCAAGCGGATCGCCACCCGGGGTGTGCCGCGCGCCCGGCGGGCAATCTCGGTCACCCCGCCGTCATCGACGTGCACCTGGAGGACCTCGCCGGCTCTCCGGACGATGGCCTCCATCGCCTCCTCATCGTAGAAGTCGAGGCGGTGGACGGCGCCGAAGCGCGCCCGCAGCGGTGCGCTGAGCAGCGCCAGGCGCGTCGTGGCGCCGATGATGGTGAAGCGGGGCAGCTTGAGGCGGATCGAACGGGCGCTGGCGCCCTTGCCGACGGTGATGTCGAGAGCGTAATCCTCCATCGCCGGGTAGAGGATCTCTTCGATGGCTCGGCCGAGGCGATGGATCTCGTCGATGAACAGGATGTCGCCTCGTTGAAGGTTGGTCAGGATGGCCGCCAGGTCGCCGGCGCGCTCGATCGCCGGCCCGGAGGTCACCTTGATTCCGACGCCCATCTCGTTGGCCAGGACGTGAGCCAGGGTCGTCTTGCCCAGGCCGGGGGGGCCGTAGAACAGAACGTGGTCGAGGGGTTCGCCGCGACGTTGGGCCGCCTCCAGAAGGATGGCCAGGTTCTGCTTGACGCGATCCTGGCCGATGATCTCGGCCAGGGTGCGCGGTCGCAGGGTCATGTCCTGAACATCATCCGGCCTGCGCTCAGACGACACGATTCGCCGCGCGACGTCGGTCATGGGAGTGATTATACCGGGCTGGCGGCTGTCAGCCACCAGCCGCCAGCCACCAGCCACCAGCAGCGAGCCATCGTTTGGTTTCCAGTCCCCAGTTACCAGTCTCCAGTTTCCGCTCCTTTAGGGCCTTCCCTGAGTTTTCACTGGACACTGGATACTGGCGACTGGAAACTGATCTACTCCGCCTTCTTGATGACGTGGCCCCCAAACTGGTTCCTCAGGGCCGCCAGCAGTTTGGCCGAGTAGTTGTCTTCCTGACGGCTGACGAAACGCATCATCAGCGCCA
>DATIFK010000009.1:0-2473 GCA_035455265.1 Anaerolineales bacterium | reverse complement strand
CCTGAAGGCTCTCGGTCACCGGCAGCGTTCCATCAACCGGGCCCGCCGATTGCGGGTCCTGCACTTTCGTAGCGGGCCCCTGGCCAAGACAGGTATCGGATCGTTTCCGAGACCGTTACATTTCTGTGAGGGTATACTCCGACGACCGCGCGAGTCCTCGGCTTGACTCGCGCCCGGCCCACCGTGACCCTACCCTGGATCGTCATCCTGGCCGCCGCCATCTTCTTCGTCCTGCGGAAGTCCGGCCTGTTCGAACCGACAGCCGGCCGCCGACCACGCCCACCCAAGGACCAGCTTCCCGAGAAGACCGACCGTGAGTCGGACCGGCTGAAGGTCTTCGAGGACTTCCTGCGCAAGATGGGGGACGAGGATCGGCCGAACAAGCCTCCAGGATCCTCGTAATCGGCTACTCCGGCTGCTCCGCCGTCCGCTGTCCTCCGTCCGCTGTCAGCCACCAGCCATCACGCAAAGCAATTCTCTTTTCCGAGGTCGGCGCACTGACGAGCGATTGCCGTTGACCGCCGACTACCGCCCACCGACTGCTGGCCCCTGACCACCGCCCACTGACCACTGACCACTGACCACTGACCACAAGCCCATTGCCTTGACCGTAGCGTCCGCCGCTATAATCCCCCGTTCGCTTGTGCGATTTGTGACAAGCGATGGCAGATGGTTGTCAGGCCGCGTTCAGGTCTGCATGGCGCCTCGGCCTAGACTTGAAGGAGCCGAGCTGTGGGCCCGGCGGGATTGGTTGTGAGGCTGCGTCGGTGGGCATGGTGTTGCGCAATCTGCTGAGACGGAAAGGCAGGACGGGGCTCACCGTCTTGGGCATTGCCATTGGCGTGGCGGCGATCATCGGTCTGGGCGCCCTGGCGGATGCCTGGGAAGCCGGGTACGGCTCCATGCTCTCCGGCTCGAAGGCCGACCTCGTCGTCAGCCAGCCGGATTCCTTCGACATCTCGTTCTCGTCCGTTGACGAGTCCGTCGGCGACCAGCTGGCCGACATGCCCGAGGTCAAAGCGGTCAGCGGGATGCTGGAGGGCTACATTTCCGGCGAGGGTATGCCGTTCCTGTTCATCTTCGGATACGAGCGCGGCAGCTTCTCGCTTGAACGCTTCCAGATCGTGGAAGGCGTCGGCTTGGGCGAGCGGCTGCCGGGGACGGCGCGCGGCAAGTCGGTGCTGTTGGGATCGGCGGCTGCCGAGGCCATGGGGAAGGGTCTCGGAGACACCGTCCGGCTCATCGACAGCGTCTACCGCGTCACCGGCATCTATCAGACGGGCGACGGCCTGGAGGACAGCGGCGCCGTACTCGAATTGCCGGAGGCCCAGGCACTCCTCGGCAAACCGCGTCAGGTCAGCCTCTTCTACATTCAACTGAAGGATCGTGCCCTCAGCGCTCGCCTCATCGAACGCGTAGAGCGTCTGTGGGACGAACTGTCCATTTCCACCACCAACGATCTCAACGACAAGCAGATCATCGATGACGCCTTGCGGGCCTATGTCTGGGGCATCGGCGGCCTGGCCATCCTGATCGGCGCGGTCGGCATGATGAACACACAGTTGATGGCGGTCAGTGAGCGGACGCGCGAAATCGGCGTCCTGCGCGCCGTCGGCTGGGCGCGCCGCCGCGTCCTGAACCTCATCCTGACCGAATCCCTGGTGGTCGGGATGATCGGTGGCGTGCTGGGCGTCGGCATCGGGGCGTTGGCGCTGGCCCTGCTTGGGGGTGGGCGCCTGTTCGGCGCCGACGCGGGTGACATCGGATTGGGATTGCTGGCCCAGGCGTTGGCGATCGTGGCCATTCTGGGAGTCACCGGCGGCGTCTACCCGGCCTGGCGGGCCTCCCGGCTCGCGCCGGTCGAAGCCCTACGTTATGAGGGCGGCAGTGCCTCGACGGTGCGCCGTCTGCCATGGGGCGGCCTGGCCGTACAGAATCTGTGGCAGCGCCCGACCCGCACGCTGTTGACCCTCAGCGCCATCGCCATCACGGTCGGCTCGGTCATGGCCCTGGAGGGCATTCTGCGCGGCGCCGCCGGCCAGATGAACGACATGGTCATGGGCTCCCAGGCGCATATCGTGCTGCGCCAGGCGGATGTCGCCGATACCAGCCTGAGCGCCATCGACGAGCGCGTCGGTGACCGCATCGCGGCGATGGGCCAGGTGGAGCAGGTCAGCGGGATGATCATGACGGCCCTGTTGCTGCCCGGCGGGAACCTCGGCTTCTTCCTGCTCGAAGGCTATGCCCCCGGGACCTTCAGCCTGGACCGCTTCCGCATCGTCGATGGACGTCCCTTGAACGGAAATCACCAGATCATCGTCGGCCAGAGAATGGCTGAGGCGATGCATACGAACGTGGGAGACACCCTCGACCTGGCCGGGCACCGCTACAAGGTCGTCGGAATCTACACGAGCGACATCGGCTGGGAGGAGATCGGCGGAATCATCTCGCTGCGGGAAGCGCAGCTCTTTGC
>DATIFK010000008.1:0-11821 GCA_035455265.1 Anaerolineales bacterium | reverse complement strand
CCGGCCAGCACCAGGTTGAAGGCTTGGCCGATGTAGACCGGCACCAGGGCTGCCAGCGCCGCGTTGCCGAAGGCGCCGACGAACACCATCGCCACCACCCAGCCGTGGCGCGAAACGTGGGAGACGATCCAGCGCAGCGGGCTGCGCCGATCGACCGCGGGCGCGTGCGGCAGGACAAACTCAGCGACAGACATCGCGAGGGTGAGCCTGGGGAACCGCGGGAGGATACCACAGCGCCTCACCCCTTGCCCCTCTCCCGGTCGGCGGGCGGAGAGGATGGGGTGAGGGTTACAGAGGCTCGAACCGCGCCGTGAAATGCCGCAGATGTTCGGGTTGGTAGGTGATGCGGTAGCCGTGCAGCGAAGCCGCACCCTGGACGACCGCGGCCAGCGTGTCGCCCACCCAATCCATATGCGTCTGCGTGTAGACGCGGCGCGGGATGGCCAGACGGACCAGTTCCAGAGGCGGATAGTGAGCTTCCCCGGTGTCCCGATCGACGTACGCGAAGGCCACCGACCCGAGTTCGACGCACCGAACCCCGCCCTGGCGATAGACCTCGACCGCCAGGGCCTGCCCCGGAAATGCTTCGCGCGGGATGTGGGGAAGGAGCGCCCCGGCGTCGATGTAGACGGCATGCCCACCCGGAGGCTCGATCATGGGGACGCCGGCCGCGCGCAGCCGCTCGGCCAGGTAGGCCGTCTGGCCGAGGCGATAGGCCAGGTAGGCCTCCTCGAGGCCCTCCCACAAACCGACGGCCATGACCTCCAGGTCGCGTCCGGCCAGGCCGCCGTAGGTGGGGAAGCCCTCGCGCAGGATGAGCTCGTCGCAGACGCGGCGGTACAGGTTCTCATCATTCACAGCCAGGAAGCCACCGATGTTGACGATGGCGTCCTTCTTGGCGCTCATCGTCGCACCATCGGCGAGCGAGAACATCTCGCGGGCGATCTCCAGCGGCGAGCGGTCGGCATAGCCCGGCTCGCGCAGCTTGATGAAGTAGGCATTCTCTGCGAAACGGCAGGCGTCGATGAAGAACGGGATCCCGTGGCGCCGGTAGATGGCGCTGGCGCCCCGCAGGTTCTCCATCGACACCGGCTGGCCTCCTCCGGCATTGTTGGTGATGGTCATCATGCCGAACGGGATGTTCTTGGGACCTGTGGACCGGATGAAATGGTCGAGGCGATCCAGGTCCATGTTGCCTTTGAAGGGATGCGGGTTCCGCGGCTCGCGCGCTTCGGCGATAGCCAGGTTCTCGGGGCGTCCACGGCGGGCGAGGATGTTGGCCTGAGTCGTGTCGAAGTGGGTGTTGGAAGGCACCGATTGGCCCGGCGATAGGAGCACGGCGCACAGGATGTTCTCGGCGGCGCGGCCCTGATGGGTGGGGACGAAGTGCTGGAAACCGAAGATGTCGTGGACCGCCTGCTCGAGGCGGAAGAAGGATCGCGCCCCGGCGTAGCTCTCGTCGCCCTGCATCAGAGCCGCCCACTGGCGGTCGCTCATGGCGCCGGTGCCGGAATCGGTCAACAGATCGATGTAGATGTCCTCGGCTCTCAGTCCGAAGACGTTGTAGCCGGCGTTCCGCAGCCGGTCCTCGCGGGTGGCGCGATCGATCAGTCGGACGGCCTCGACGGCTTTGATGCGGAAGGGTTCGTGGGGGTAGGTGGCCATGCCGCACCGTCATCGGATGGCAGGAGTCTAGCACTGCGCGGCGGCGGGGAGAAGTCGAGGGGCGGTATACTGCCTCCGTGCGCGATCCGTGGCGCGTCGCCGGCTGGCTCGGGATCCTGCTGGGCGCGGGATTCGCCCTGGCTGCCGCGCCCGCCCTCGTGCGCGTCCCTGCCTCCTCGCAGGTCTTCCGCATCGACGCGCCCTGGGGCGGCCAGGTGGTGCAGCTCCACCTCCGCCTCGATAGGCCCGAATGGATTCGCGCCGGCGCGCAAGACCTCCTTCGGCTGGAGGTCGAGCGTGTCGACGACGCCGGTGCAGCGTGGCCGCGCGCGGCCGGGACTTCAGCCGCCGCTCTGGTGGCCCGATTCGAGGCGGCCGGGTTGCGAGTACTCTCCGGGGAGGAGCAGATTGCGCCGGTGGCGGCGGACGCTCGACGGTTCACTTTCGATTGGCATCTCGCCGCTGGGGACGCCGGCGTCCTGCCGGGCTCGCTGTCGCTGTCGGCGCGTCGCTACCTGGATGACGGCGGGACGGACGAGTCGATCGTGTGGGCTCATTTCGTCTCGCTGGAGGTGCGCCGCCCGACCGTCTCGGCGGCGGTCGGATTCCTGGGGGCGGCGGGAGGCGTCGCGCTGTGGCTGATCACGCGCCGGAGGACTCGGGCATGAGCGAATCGCAGACGATCGTCCCCTTCACGCTTGGCCCGGCGCTGACCAACGCCTACCTGATCGGTGACGACGCCGAGAAGACGGCGGTTGTCGTCGATCCGGCCTGGGACGGGAAGGTCATCGCCGCCGAGGCCGCCCGGCGCGGCTGGCGCATCACCGACATCTGGTTGACTCACGCGCACTTCGATCATTTCGGAGGCGCCGGCGCGGTGGCCGATTCGGGCGCAGCGCCGATCCCGGTGGCCCTTCATCCGGCCGACCAGCCGCTGTGGCGTGCGCTGGGAGGCGCGGCGTGGTTCGGGTATGGCGATTTCGATCCCGGCCCGGAACCGACGATCGCTCTGCAGCACGGCATGCGCCTGCACGCAGCCGGTGAGGAGGTCGAGGTGCGTCACACGCCCGGCCATACGCCCGGGCACGTGGTCTTCGTCCTGCCGCGGTCCGGCCGCGTCCTGTGCGGGGATCTGATCTTCGAGGCCGGGGTGGGCCGGGTGGACCTACCGGGAGGCGATGGCCCGACCCTGCTGCGTTCGATCCGCGAGCAGATCCTGACTCTTCCGGATGAGACCCAGCTCTTGCCCGGCCATGGCGACCCAACGACGGTCGGACGCGAACGGGCGACGAATCCGTTCCTGCAAGGTGAGGATTTGTAGGGCATCCTCCTGCGCCGGCCACGTTTCGCGGGGACTTGCGGCAGGACTTCCCAAGACATACGCCCCTCTCCGCCTCATACCCCGTTCGTCATGGTTGATGTCCGCGGAGAGACCTCGGCCTCGCTCGGGGTGCGTCGCGAGGGGCAGGGGGTGAGGTCGTAGAACGTTCGATAGATTGCGAGGAGGGCGCCCTTCAAGGCGCCACGATTCTTGCCTGCACCCAGCCCAGCCAATCGCGCACGCCGCCGGTCGGCTCGGACGGGGCGAAAGCCAGTAACTCAAGCGCGTAGGGGTAGCCGCTGTCGCCCGGGGCGCGACCGTCGATGCTCACAGCTACGACGTCCGGCGGCACATCCGCTCCGAGAAGGAACCCCACCGCGCCCGGCTCGGAGGCGATCAGCGTCACCATAGCTTCCGGCGTCGGAGCCAGCCACGCTCCCGGCCAGATCGGCGTCCCGGCCATCACAGATTCCTCGAACCCATCGCGCACGGCCTCGCCTGCCAGCGGGACGACCGGCTGCACGTCGACGGGGCTTCCTCCGAGAGCGCTCCAAACCACCGTCCGGCGAGCGAACAGGTCGGCGATGTCCGACGAATCGAGGTTGTCGAGGGGGTTGTCGGGGTGAACGACGATGACGATCGGGACGTTGCCCAGCGGGGTGGCAAACCAACCCGAGGGTGGGGGGCCGTCGAAGATCATCAGGCTGTCGGGGATCGTCGGGGTCAAGTCGAGAGCGGCAGGCCGCGGGCGCGGATCGAGGTCGAAGGGCAGCGGCGCGTCCGTCTCGGCGACGTAGGCCTCGGCCCACGGGCGCACGACGGGCATGGCATAGGGCGGCGCGTACACCCGTGGGACGGCGGTGGGCGTCGCCGACGGCTGAGCGCCACACGCGGCGAGCGCCAGGGCCACCGACAACACGATCCCGGGCCGAATACCGGGTCGGCGCGCACCGTTGACCACCGACCACTCACCACTGACCACTGGTCTCGTCAGCCTCGCAGCAGCGCCGTCGCCAGCCCGGCCAGGCCGACGATCAGGCAATAGACGCTGAAGACGCTCAATGGATGGCGGGATACGAATCCGAGCATCCACCGAATCGACAGATAGCCCACAACGGCAGCCGCGGCGAAGCCGGCCGCCAGGGGCAGAGCGAATTCTCGCGCCAGGGGAAGGCCGATCAGGTCGCGTCCGGCGACGAGGCCGGCTCCCCCCATCACAGGGATCGACATCAGGAAAGAGAAGCGCGCTGCCTCGGCCCGCAGGAAGCCGCGGGCACGACCAGCGGCCATCGTGGCTCCCGAACGCGAGATACCCGGGAACAGGGCCACCGCCTGAGCGACGCCGATCCACCAGGCATCCCACCAACCCATCGATTCCAGATTTTGGTCGGCGCCCGCCGCCCGCTCGGCCAGCACCAGCGCCGCGGCCGTCACGAGCAGGAATCCCGAGGTTGCGACCGGGTTCGAGAAGGCCGCCTCCACTTGATCCTTGAGAGCCAACCCGGCGACGACCGCGGGGACGGTCGCCAGCGCGAGGTACCACGCGCGGCGGGCCAGAGGCGTCTCCAACGGTCGCCGTCGCCACAATCCTGCGGCGGCCGCCCCGATCAACGCGACGATGTCTCGAGCGAAGAAGATGGTCACGCCGACGAGGGTGCCGAGCTGGACGAGGACATCGAAGGCGAAGGCGGCCTCCGGCTGGAACGTCCATCCCAGCCACCAGGGCACGAGCACAAGGTGGGCCGAGGACGAAACCGGCAGAAACTCCGTCAGACCCTGGACGATGCCGAGCACAACCGCCTGAAGAACCGACATGGGGTTACACCTCGAGAGGGCGGTGCCTGCGATGAGAGGCGCGGAAGGTGTCGACGAAAGACGCGGTCGTTCCGGACAGGATGGCCCGGCGTAGCTCAGCCGCCAGCGTCATCATCGCCGACAGATTGTGGATCGTGAGCAGCGTCGCCGCCAACATCTCGCCGGCGGCGGCCAGATGGCGCAGGTAGGCTCGGCTGAACGATCGGCAGGTGTAACAGCCACAGAGATCATCGATCGGCCGCGGATCGTCGGCGAAGGCGGCGTTGCGCAGGTTCAGGCGGCCGAGCGGCGTCAGGGCGGTGTGGTTGCGGGCCGTGCGCGTCGGCAGGACGCAATCCATGAAATCCATGCCCCGCACAACAGCCTCGACGAAATCCTCGAGCGTGCCGACCCCCATCAGGTAGCGCGGCCGGTCGGTGGGGAGGCGATCGCCCAGCAGATCCAGCATGGCGTGCATCTCCGCCTTGCTCTCCCCGACCGACAACCCGCCGACGGCCAGGCCGGGGAACCCCAGCGACGAGAGGTAAGCGGCCGATTCTTCGCGCAGGTCGGGGAAGACACCACCCTGGACGATGCCGAACAAGGCCTGATCGCGGCGGCGCTGCGCGGCGCGGCAACGCTCGGCCCACGCATGCGTGCGCCTGACGGCGGCCTCGACGGCGGCGCGGTCGGCCGGAGGGGGGCATTCGTCGAGGGCCATGATGATGTCGGCGCCGAGGTTCTCCTGGATGGCGATGGCGCGCTCGGGCGTCAGGCGGTGGGTCGATCCATCGAGGTGCGATCGGAAAGTCACACCGTCCGCATCGACCTGGCGACGGTCGGCCAGTGAAAACACCTGGAACCCGCCCGAGTCGGTCAGCAGGGGGTGGGGCCAACCCATGAACGGATGAAGGCCCCCCAACCGCGCGATGGTCTCGTCGCCGGGTCGAAGGTAAAGATGGTAGGTGTTGGCCAGGATCAAGGTGGCCCCGATCTCTTCGAGTTGTTGGGGCGTGACGGCTTTGACCGTGGCCTGGGTTCCCACCGGGGCGAACAACGGCGTCAGCAGATCGCCATGGGGCGTGCGCAAGACGCCCGCTCTCGCCCGGCCGTCGACCGCGGCAAGGTGGAACTCGATCGCCCTTGGTCGCGCAGCACCCTGGATGGGCATGCCGTCGGAGTCCGGGGTCACCGGGACGTGATCCAATCCCGACGTGACTGGGCAACGACAATGGAGACCCAGGTTCGGGGAGTGAATGGGGGCGCAGCGTTGGGCCGCGTGTGACGGATCGAATGGATGGCTGCGTCCCCACATCCCATAGCGCGGCGATTATACAGCCCGCTCTTTCCTCTTCGGGGGCAGGGGGAGGGGGAACGCCCCTCCGCTCCGCTTTGGGATGCTTCGCGAGGGGTCTCAGGGGCCCCCTGAAGAGAAGACTGAGGTTTGACTCGACGAGATATACTGGCCGGCGTGCCCATCGCGGATCCGCCATCCACCTGGATCGAAGTCGACACGAGCGTCCTGGCGTCGAATGTCCGGGCGCTGGCTCGCCTGACCGGCGTGCCGGTCATGGCCGTGGTCAAGGCCAACGCCTACGGGCATGGCCTGAAGCTGGTGGCGCGGGCGGTCGAGCAGGCGGGCGCGGCGTGGATCGGAGTGGCTCGGCCCGAGGAAGGCTTCGAGCTTCGGCGCTCCGGAGTCCGGCTCCCTATCCTGGTTCTCGGCCTGACCCCATCCCGGCAGCTGGAGGGCGCCGTCGCTTCGGACCTCTCGCTGACCGTGTGGTCGGCGGAGCAGATCGAGGCGGCTTCGCAGGCAGCGCTCCGCAGCGGGAGGTCGGCCCGCCTTCATTTGAAAGTCGATACCGGGATGGGGCGGCTGGGAGCGACGCCCGAGCGGGCGCAGGCGTTGGCCTCGTTGGCCGGCGGTCGGGCCGGCGTCCTGCTGGAAGGGGCCTACACCCACTTTGCCCGCGCCGACGAGCCCGATGCGGAGACGACGCGCTCCCAGGAGCGCGTCTTCCGCGACGTACTGACAACCCTGGAAGCCTCGGGCGTGCGGCCCGAGTGGATCCATGCGGCCAACTCCGCCGCGGCGATCGCCCATCCATCCACTCGCTTCGGTCTGGTGCGCGCCGGCGTGGCAGTCTATGGCCTGCACCCATCACCCATCTGCCAACTGCCCTCGGACTTCCGGCCGGCGCTAGCGTGGAAGAGTCAACTGAGCCAGGTGAAGACCGTCCCGCCCGGGCGGGGCTTGAGCTATGGGCACATCTACACCACCCGCAGCGCCGAACGCATCGGCACGATCCCGGTGGGCTATGCCGACGGGCTCAGGCGTGTGGACGGTAACCAGGTCCTCGTCGGAGGGCGGCGCGTTCCGGTCGTCGGGCGAGTGTGTATGGATCAGATTCTGGTTCGCCTGGACGACGTCGAGTCGGCGGCCGTGGGGGACGAGGTCGTCGTGATCGGCGCCCAGGGATCAGAACGGATCACGGCGGAAGAGGTCGCTGAGCGATGGGGGACCATCAACTACGAAGTCGTGTGCGGCCTCTCGGCGAGGGTGCCGCGCGTCGAGGTGTAGCCGGCCATTAGCTGTCGGCTTCGAGCCTTCAGCCATGACGGCCCGGACGACATCCTTCCTTGATGGCTGCGTGTGCCGAGTACCGTTCGTCCCGGCGCCGTTCGCGGTTTCGCACTTCCTGCAGCCCCCCGAGGCCGTAGCATACGGACAGGCGGCCGGGGCGGCCGTCCGTGCCTGAGCGGAACGCGCCACCGTCGGTCCGATTCCCTTCCGAGGAGGCCCCATGTTCGGCAACCGCGCCCTTCCGTTCCTCACCCTCGGCGGCGCTCTCCTGGCCTGTTCGGTGTTGCCCTCCGCGGCGGGGCAGGGTGTAGGAAACATCGAAACCCGCGAGTTCAGCCTCGAGGGATTCCAGGCCGTCGAGGCTTGCTGCGGTTTCGAGGTCGCCCTCTCCGGCGGAGACGGATACGGCGTGTCCGTCACGGCCGACACGAACGCCTTCGACTCGCTCGTCGTGGACGTGAAGGATGGAACGCTCCGCCTGCTGGTCAGCCCGAGTGGCGGCTCGATCACCACGCAGACTCTTAAGGCCGAGGTCACCATGCCGACCCTGGAAGGTGTGACCCTGGACTCGGGATCCAGCCTTACGGTGGGATCCGTCCCGCCGGAAGGGAGCCAGGTCTCCCTGGAGGCGGGCGGCGGCAGCCACGCAGACCTGACGGCCATGACCATCGGTCACGCTCAGGTTCGACTCACAGCGGGCGCTTCGGCCGAGGTCCGTGTCGACGGGATCCTGGACTATGAGCTTTCGGGAGGCGCGCACCTCGACTACTATGGGGACCCCGACCTGGGCGTTGCGACGTCGAGCGGGGGGGCCAGCGCCACGGCGCGTTGAGGAGACGCCGGTCTGCCGGACCTGGCCGGCGGCCATCCACCTTCGGCCCAGATCTGACGGCTGAGCGCTGACGGCCGGCGCTGGGTGACCTTTTCCTTGACTCCCGCCTCTTGCGACCGTAGAATCGCCTCACAACTTACACAGGCAGGGGAGAGACCCGGGAAGCCGGGCACCGAAGGGGCAACCCTCCACCGTCGTGCACCGGGGAGGCGAAACTCTCAGGTTCAAGGACCCTGCCTGGCCGGGCCTCTGGAAAGTCGCAGGACACCGACGGGGCAAGTCCCTTCGGGGACGAATCTCTCAGGTCCGTCACAGAGGGCGCACGCCGCTCCGGCGTGCGCCCTTTTCGTTCGGCCAGCGGGCCGCCTCAGGAGGCGATGATGGAGTTCCCGAAGGACCTGAAGTACACCAAGAACGACGAGTGGATCCGGGTTGAGGGCCAGCAGGCCACCGCCGGAATCACCGACTACGCCCAGGATCAGCTTTCGGACATCGTCTTCGTCGAGGTCGTCGCCGGCGTGGGCGAAACGGTCGCGCAAGGAGCGGCCTGCGCCACGGTCGAGTCGGTCAAGGCGGCCGCTGAGGTCTACATGCCGGCCGGTGGGAAGATCACCGCCGTCAACGAAGCTCTCCCCAACACACCCGAGCTGGTCAACAAGGAACCGTACGGGGGAGCCTGGATGGTCCGCTTCGAGCTGACCCATCCGAAAGAAGTCGACGGGCTCATGGACGCAGCCGCCTACGAGGCCTACTGCCAGGAGCGAAGTCACTAATGGCCTACATCCCGCACACCGAACGGGATCGGCAGGCGATGCTGGCGGCGGTCGGGGTCGCCTCGTTGGACGACCTGTACCAGGCCGTCCCGGCCGAGGTGCGCTTCCCCGAGTTGGACCTGCCCGAGCCATTGTCCGAGATGGAGGTGATGGCTGAGTTGCAGGCGCTGTCGGAGGCCAACGTCGACACGCGTCACTACGCCTCCTTCCTGGGGGCCGGCGCGTACAACCATTTCATCCCGTCCGTCGTCGATCACATCCTCAGGCGCAGCGAGTTCTACACCGCCTACACACCCTACCAGCCCGAGGTCAGCCAGGGCACGCTCCAGTCGATCTACGAATACCAGAGTCTGATCTGCGCGCTGACCGGCATGGACGTCTCGAACGCTTCTCATTACGACGGGGCAACGGCCCTGGCCGAGGCGGTGACTCTGGCGCTGGCCCACCATCGCGGCAAGCGCAAGACGCTCCTGATGTCACCGGCGATCCACCCGCAGTACCGCCAGGTGGTGCGGACGTACATGCAGGGGATGGACGTCGTCATGCACGGCGACGAGTCGTGCTGCACCGGCGTCGACGATTTGATCCGCCGCCTCGACGACCAGACAGCGATGGTCGCCGTCCAATACCCGGACTTCTTCGGCCACATCGTCGACTTCACCGGCCTGGCCGAGGCGGCCCACGCCGTCGGCGCGCTCGTATGCGTGGTGGTCAACCCGATGGCCTTGGGCCTGCTCAACCCGCCATCGGAGTTCGGGGCGGACGTCGTCGTCGGCGACGGACAGCCGCTGGGCATCCCGCTCTCCTTTGGCGGGCCCTACCTGGGCTTGTTCACCACCAAGAACGAGTACGTGCGCAAGATGGCCGGCCGCCTGGTAGGCGAGACGGTCGACAGTCGCGGTCAGCGCGGCTACGTGCTGACCCTGACGCCGCGCGAACAGCACATCCGACGCGAGAAAGCGACCTCCAACATCTGCACCAACGTCGCGCTGATGGCGTTGGCTTCGACCGTTTACCTGAGCGTCATGGGCAAACACGGGCTGCGCCAGGCGGCCGAATTGTGCTACCAGAAAGCCCATTACGCCGCCGAGGGGATCGCTCAGCTGCCGAAGTACAAGATCTGGAACAGCGGGCCGTTCTTCCATGAATTTGTCGTGCAGTGCCCCAAACCGGTGGCCGACATCAATGAGATCCTGCTCGAGCACGAGATCCTGGGCGGCTACGATCTGACCGCTGCGTATCCCGAGCTCAAGGACCACATGCTGTTGGCGGTCACCGAAGTGAACACCCAGGAGGAGATCGACGGCCTCGTCTCCGCGCTGGAGGAGGCCTCCCATGACTGAGCCGCTCATCTTCGACCTTGGCTCGCCGGGGCGACTGGGCGTCTCCCTGCCCGAATCGGATGTGCCGGCTCAGCCTCTGCCGCGGGGTCTGGTGCGCGACGATCTACCGCTGCCGGAGGTGTCCGAGCTCGACGTCATGCGCCACTTCGTTCGCCTGTCGCAGCTCAACTACTCCATCGACACCGGCTTCTACCCGCTCGGTTCGTGCACGATGAAGTACAACCCCAAGGTCAACGAGGACGCCGCTCGCCTGACCGGGTTCGCCTTCACCCACCCGCTGCAAGATCCCACGACGGTGCAAGGCAACCTGGCTCTGATGTACAGCCTTCAGGAGTGGCTCAAGGAGATCGGCGGATTCGCCGCCGTCAGCCTGCAGCCGGCGGCCGGGGCTCACGGCGAGTTGACGGGTATCCTCATCGTGCGCGCCTACCATCGCAGCCGCAACGACGCCAAGCGGACCAAGATCCTCATTCCCGACTCGGCCCACGGTACGAACCCGGCCAGCACGTCGATGGCCGGGCTGCAGGTGGTCGAGCTGCCCTCGGACGCTCGCGGCAACATCGACCTGCAGGCCCTGCGCCAGGTGTGCGACGACACCGTGGCGGCGCTGATGCTGACGAACCCCAACACCCTCGGCCTGTTCGAGGAGCACGTGCGCGAGGTCGTCGAGCAGATCCACGCCTGCGGCGGCCTGGTCTACGGCGACGGCGCCAATATGAACGCCCTGCTGGGCGTGGTGCGCCCGGGAGACCTCGGCTTCGACGTGATGCACTTCAACCTGCACAAGACGTTTTCCACGCCGCACGGCGGCGGCGGGCCGGGCTCGGGCCCCGTCGGCGTCTCGGAGGCGCTGGCCGACTTCCTGCCCGGTCCGGTGATCGAAGCCGTCGACGGGGACGGCGACGAGGAGGCCCCGTTCTACCGGCCGGTGATGCCGGCGCAGTCGATCGGCCGGGTCAAGGCCTTTCTGGGTCACTTCGGCATGCACGTGCGCGCCTACACCTACATGCGCATGCAGGGCCGGAGCGGCTTGAGAGCCATCTCGGATCACGCCGTGCTCAATGCCAACTACCTGCGCGCTCGCCTGCGGGATACCTACCACGTCCCCTACGATCGGGTTTGCATGCATGAGTTCGTGGCGGAAGGCCGCTGGGACGACGCGCCCGGCGTGCGCGCCCTGGACATCGCCAAGCGCCTGATGGACTTCGGCTTCCACCCACCGACGAACTACTTCCCCTTGATCGTCCATGAAGCGCTGATGATCGAGCCGACGGAAAGCGAGAGCCGCGAGACCCTCGACGCCTTCATCGATGCCCTGAGAGTCATCGCCGACGAAGCGCACCGCACGCCCGAGGTCCTCCTGACGGCCCCGCACAAGACCCCATTCGGACGGCTGGACGAGGTACGGGCCGCCAAAGAGCTCGTGCTGTGCTGCCGCCCGGTGGAGATGGACGCGGGGTAGCCTTCACCCCCCAACCCCCTCTCCCGCGGAGCGGGAGAGGGGAA
>DATIFK010000007.1:0-2250 GCA_035455265.1 Anaerolineales bacterium | reverse complement strand
GCTGCGTCGGCCTTTTGTTGGGCATCGCCCTCGTGAGCGCAACTGTGCTGCTTCTTGGGTCCCCTGCGAAGCCATCTTGACCTCCGCTGCGCGCGGCGGCCCTACCCTCGGCAGGTCGGCTCCGAGGAACGGTCCGTCAGTCTCACCAAGGATACTGTTGGCGAACTGTTTCTGGCGTGTCATGCAGCCTCAGGGCGTAGCTTGGCAAAGGCCGAGCCTCGTGTTTCGGCGCGGGGCTCACCGCGCAGCCACGCATCCAAGCGGACGAAATTGAGCGCGACGGCGGTGATGAGGTGCTGGAGCTTGGCCTTGGCGTGGCCGATGTAGCGGCACTGACGCAAGCCGAAGGCACGGACGGCTTGCGAGAGGGTGCCTTCAATGCCGGCGCGCTTGGCGTAGCGCCCCTTCCAAGCCGCGGTCTCCTGATCGTGGCGCGCCTGCTGGAGCGCCTCGTGCTCGGCCTGGGTCCGCACCGTGAGTCTGCGTCCCTGGTGTTTGGCCCGCGTGCAGCGGGCCCGTGCCGGGCACCCGGCACAGGTCTCGGGCGCGAATTGCGCGAATTGGATGAAGACCGCCGGGTTTCCCCAGGAGTCCTGTCCGGTGGACCAGTATCGGCTGACCTGTCCTTGCGGGCAGGTCGCCTTCCGCTGCGCCCAGTCGAGGGTGAACGCGCTGAGCCCGTAGGCCCCCGCGGTGGTGCCCTGCCAACTGGCCTCCGGCCGGACCGGGCCGATCACCTCGATCTGATGGGCCACGCGACTGTGCACCAGCAAGCCCGCATCGACATAGCCGGCGTCTAGCAGATGGGTCGCCGGGGCCAACGCCTGTGCCGCCAGCGCCGCCTGGATCGGCGCGGCGCGATCGGCATCGGCTTCCGGCGCCGGCGCGGTGGCGACGTGGACGATCAGATGGGGCGCCGCCTCGTCGCAGGTCTCGGTCAGGTGGACCTTGCACCCGATCCAGGTGGCGCTGCGCCTGGTGCCGTAGCGCGCGTCCTCATCGTAGGGCGAGGTCAAGGCTAGGCTGGCCGGCGGCAGATCGGCGCCGGCGCGCCAGCGGATCTGCTCGCCCTCGCAGAAGAATTGCTCCACCCACAGCCGGCGCAGCCGCTGCACCGCCGGCAGGACGCGCAAGGCCGGCGGCGCGTCCGGTGCCCACACCGCCGCCAGCAGATGATGGCCATCGCGGCCGATCGTCTCGCCATAGGTCCGGCGGGCCGCCTCGCCCTTGGGCAGCCGCTCATCTTCGACCCGCCGGGCATAGCGGTCGAACCAGTCGGCGCCGACCTGGGCGGCGAGCCAGTCGGGAGCGATCCCGGCCACGCTGTCGAGCGCCGCCCGCAGCGTCTCGCCAACCATCTCCAACCGGCTGAGGACCCGGACGGCGGCGAGCACATGGGTGGAATCGGTCCGTTGCTGGCCGCGCGCCTTGACCAGACCGCACGCCCGACACCGGTCGAGCAGGGCCGTGAGCAGCTTTTCTTCCAGGCCGCCATCGATCAGCCGGGTGCGGAATTCGCTCAGCACCGAAAAGTCGAAGCCGGGGTCGGTGAGCTCCAGACCGAGGGCATATTTCCAGTCGATCCGGCCGCGCACCGCCTCGGCGGCCTGGCGATCAGAGAGGTTCTCGACGAACTGCAGGACGGTGACCAGCGCCAGTCGCCACGGCGCCAGCGCCGGCTGGCCGAAGGACGGGTAGAGCGCGGCGAACCTCGCATCGTCGAAGACGGTGCCCAACTCGTCGTGCAGCCGCATGGCGAGCGTGCCTTTGGGGAAGGCGGCGCGGGCGATGCGAGCGGTCTCCTCGGGAACCGCGGCGATCGGGGTCGGACGCAGCGACATCGGAACCTCCGTCCTCAAGCCAGTCCCTTCGAAAACACCTCACCTCGGAACCTGCGACCATCGCCTCCCGGCTTCGCTGCGCTACGCCGGACCCCTTCGCCAACAGTATCCTTGGTGAGACCGCCAAGACCGTTCCTCGGAGCCGACCTGCCCATCGGCAGGCCAGCGCGCGCAACGGAGCGCAAGGGTCGGCGACACCGTGTGAGCAGGAGAGCCGCCGGGTTCACACCAGACGTTCCAGAGAGCACTGCCGCTGCCTTCCGTGAGCCGCACCCTTGCGCGGAGTGAGCACGCTGGCATCCTATCAGCAGGACGGGTCGAACCGGCCTCACTCAGCCCCCTCCTGCAAGAAGGGGCATCCCTCAGGTCGGGCACAGGACGCCCTCCCTTCCCGATGCCCGTAGACGGC
>DATIFK010000006.1:0-19780 GCA_035455265.1 Anaerolineales bacterium | reverse complement strand
CTATCTGCACCGCAACCACGAGAAGATCGGTGAGCGCAACACGTACCTGATGAACATGCCCTTCACCGATCGGTTGGACTACTTCTGCTCGATGGGCAACAACTTCGGCTACGCGCTGGCGGTCGAGAAGCTGATGGGCATCAAGCCCCCGGAGCGAGCCGAGTACATTCGCATCGTCATGGCCGAGCTGACCCGTATCGTAAACCACATGTCGGCCATCGGATTCCTCCTCAACGATCTGGGGGCGTTCTTCACGCCGTTGATCTACGCCTTCGGCGAGCGCGAGTTGATCCTGGACATCTTCGAGGCCGTCTCCGGCTCGCGCATCATGTGCAACTACTTCCGCTTCGGCGGCCTGGCGCGCGATCTGCCCGAAGGGATTCCACAGAAGATCCACGACCTGGTATTCGAGCGGCTGCCGCGGATGGTCGACGAGATCGACACCTTCCTGACCGAAAACGAGATCATCCGCAACCGCTGTATCGGCGTCGGGGTGCTGCCGCGCGAGCGCGCCATCGCCCTGTCGGCCGCCGGTCCCGTGCTGCGGGCTTCGGGCGTGCCCTACGATGTGCGCAAGGCCGAGCCCTATTCGATCTACGATCGTTTCGAATTCGACGTCGTCACCCGGCCGAACGGCGACATCTACGATCGCTACCTGGTCCGGATCTACGAGATGCGCCAGAGCCTGCGCATCCTGCAGCAGGCCATGCGCGATCTGCCCGGCGGCGAGATCCAGACCGGCAAGCCGCAGTACCAGGTCCGTGTGCCGGCGGGCGAGTCGTACGGGCGCGTCGAGAATCCAAAGGGCGAGCTCGGCTTCTACATCATCTCGAATGGGAAGCCGAACCCATGGCGCTACCATGTGCGGGCGCCGTCGTTCATCAACCTGACCTCGCTGGAGACGATGTGCCAGGGCTACAAGGTCGCCGACGTCGTCTCCACGCTCGGCTCCGTCGACATCGTTCTGGGCGAAGTGGATCGCTGAGGAAGGAGCGCCGCTCGGTCATGTACGGCATCGGAATCCTCAAGGGGCTGGGCGTTACCCTGAAGCACTTCGTGGCGACCTACGTCGACGACCTGCGCTGGTTCCTGGAGCGCATCAGCGGCCGGAGCGGGGGGCGCTACTACAACGACAAGTCTTTGGCGGTGCGCCAGGGAGCCAAGGCCCGCGGCGTCTTCACCGTCCAGTATCCGGAAGAGAAGCTGCCGATACCGGAGGAGTTCCGTTTTCTGCCCTTCCTGGTGTACGAGGTCGACGAGCAGGGGAACCAGCACGATCGCTGTACCTCGTGCGGCATCTGCGCCAAGGTCTGCCCCCCGCAGTGCATCTGGATCGAGCGGTCGAACGACCCGGCGACGGGGAGGCCGATCCCCGAGCCGACCGAGTTCTACATCGACACCGATATCTGCATGAACTGCGGGCTGTGCGCCGAGTACTGTCCCTTCGATGCCATCAAGATGGACCACGACTTCGAGCTGGCCTCGTTCGATCGGATGAAGGATCACATCTTCAACAAGGAGAAGCTGTCGAAGCCGGTCTCCTACTACGCCTCCATTCGCCCGACGAACTACGCCCGCGAGGAAGAAGCCCGGGCCGCCAAAGAAACGGCCAAGGAAGCAGCTCGGGCCGCCAAGGCGGGGGCGGCCTGAGGCCGGCGGAGGCGGATCGCGGTGTACCACAGTGACACCGAACTCCTCTTTCCCATGCGCGTGGCCGCGGGGCTGCGCGACCTGCGCGGCCGCCGTTGGCGCCGCCTGGTGGAACGCGCCGCGGCCGCGCCCGACGCCGCCCTCGACCAGCTGGCCTTCAGCCTGATGATGATACGACTGGCCGGGTGCGTGACGTGTCACCCCGACTCCTACCGCGCCTTGCGCGGTTGCACCGCCTGCGCCACGCAGGTCGTGCGCCGATTCCGCGGCGAGGATGACGAGCTGGTGGCTCACTTCCAGCGCGCCAAGACCGACGTGTCCTTGTTCCTCTCCGGCGAACGCCTGGTCATGGTTCAAACGCCGGAGGCGGCGCTGCCGATGGGTCGACGCGACGACGAGGGGCCGGCGGAATGACCCCGACACCTACCATTTCTCCGCAGGCTGAGGTGTCGGGGTGAGCGGCCCGACGTCCGACGCCGTTCTGGCCGCGCTGGGCCACGTCCAGGAACCCGAGCTGCATCGCGACCTGGTTTCCCTCGGGATGATCAAGGACCTGAAGATCGACGGAGGTCGTGTCGCCTTCGTCATCGAACTGACGACGCCCGCTTGCCCGCTGCGAGGCCGCATCGAGGCCGAAGCGCGCCAGGCCGTCGCCGCAGTTCCTGGGGTGACCCAGGTAGACCTCGCGTTGACCTCCAACGTGCCGACCGACGGGCGGTCGCGCGGCCTGATCCAGCGGCCCATCCGCAACGCCGTGGCGGTGGCTTCCGGGAAGGGCGGCGTCGGCAAGACGACGGTGGCAGTCAACGTGGCCGTTGTGCTGGCCCGTTCCGGCGCCCGCGTCGGCCTGCTCGATGCCGACATCTACGGGCCCAACGTTCCGACGATGATGGGGCTGACGGCCATGCCCCAACCGCGCGACGGCAAGCTCATCCCGGCCGAAGCCTACGGCGTGCGTGTCATCTCGATGGCCTTCCTGGTTCCGCCGGGCCAGCCGCTGATCTGGCGTGGGCCGATGCTCCACTCGGCCATCCGTCAGTTCATCGGCGACGTCGACTGGGGCGAGCTCGACTACCTGATCGTCGACCTGCCTCCGGGCACCGGGGACGCGCAACTCAGCCTGTCCCAGTCGCTGCCCCTTTCGGGCGGCGTGATCGTGACGCTGCCGCAGAAAGTCTCGCTGGAAGATGCACGCCGCGGGCTCGAGATGTTCCGGACGATGGATGTGCCGGTGCTCGGCGTGGTCGAGAACATGAGCTACCTGGAGCTTCCCGACGGCCAGCGTGTCGACGTCTTCGGCCACGGCGGCGGCGAGCGATTGGCCGCCGATGCCGGCGTGCCGTTCATCGGTGCCGTACCCATGGATCCCAACGTGCGAGTCGGCGGTGACAGCGGCGTCCCGGTCGTTGTCGCCAACCCCGAGTCGGCCGTCGCCCGGGCCCTCGTGCACGTCGCCGAGGACGTGGCGGCCAAGTTGAGCGTCCGCGCGCTCACCCAGGGGAACGTCGTACCCATTTCAATGATCGACTGAAGGGGGTGGGACCCCCTACCCTTCGCGAAGCAGCCCGTAGCGAAGCGGAGGGCCTCCCCCGCAAGGCGGGGGATGGGGACTTGTCTTCCAGAGAGGCCGGGGCCTTTGGCCCCCGACCTCTCTTCAACTCTCCCATCCATGGGAAGTCGGGATCTTGGTTCAAGGCCCTTCGACGCCGGCGGCGCGTGGGCATTTCGGAGACGAACAAGGGCGGTGCCTCCGCTCAGAGCCCGCCGGGGCGCACCCGTTTCGGCCGTTCGCCCCGCGGGCTGGCGGCCGCTGGGCGCCGGCCCGGACGGGGTGCACCGGGGCGGTGAGACGGCCTGCGGCACCCCTTCGGGTGCACCCTGGGTGTGCGCCGCAAGTGCAGGTGTCGCGAGGGGTAGGGGGCGGGGGTCTTTGCCGCACCCTCGGATTCGGGCTATGATTGGCGGTCGCACGTCGAGACAAGGTATCCGAGGCGGTGACTGTGGACATTGTGAAAGCGACCGAGGCGGCGAAAGTGGCCGCCGTCCGATTTCAGGAGTTGGGCAAGCTGTATCACTTCGACGCCTCGCCGATCCGCGATCTGGCGGTCGGCGACTATGTCATTGTGGGCACCAGCCGCGGCCGGGAGCTCGGCGAAGTGGCGGGGTTCGTCGCCGCGCCGGCGTCGCCGCCTGAAGGAGCGTGGAAGCCGATCGAACGGCGTGCCACGGCGGCCGAGTTGGTCGAGCGGCGGATGTGGCAGCGGCGCGAGCTGGAAGCCATGATCGAGTGTCGGGCCCAGGCGTCACACCTGGGCCTCCGCGGGGTGAAGATCGCCAAGGCCGAGTTCTCTTACGACGGCTCGCGCCTGGCCTTCCTCTTCACCAGCGAAGGCGACGAGAAGGTCGACCTCAAGGATCTGCGGCGGGAGATGCAGGCCGTCTACCGTTCCTCGGCGGTCGAGATGCGCCAGGTGGGCCCGCGGGATGTGGCCAAGATCCTGGGCGGCATGGGCGCGTGCGGCCTGGAGGAACGGTGCTGCTCGCGTTTCCTCACCGAGTTCAGCCCGATCTCGATCAAGATGGCCAAGGCACAGGGGATCTCCCTGAACCCTCAGGAGATCACCGGCATGTGCGGCCGACTTCGCTGCTGCCTGGTCTATGAGTACGAACAGTATGTGGAAGCGCGCAAGAACTTGCCCAAGCGCAACAAGCGCGTCGTCACACCGATGGGCGAAGGGCGCGTGTACGACGTCCTGCCGCTCAAGGATGCCGTCATCGTCGTCTTCGAGGACGGCAAGCGGGCAGAATTCCTCAAGCATGAGGTCCAACCCTACGACGAATTGAAGGCGCTCGAGGCCAAGGCCGACGCCCCGTGCGACAAACACGAAAACGGCGGCTGCAATTGCGGCAAGGCTTCGAACGAGGCGGAGCATGAGTCCGGCTGAACGCGTCCTGGTCGTGCTGGCGCATCCGGACGACCCGGAGTTCTACTGCGGGGCGACCGTCGCCCGATGGTGCGACGAAGGCCGCGAGGTGCTGTACTGCCTGCTGACCCGCGGCGATAAGGGTGACGACGACCCGGCCGCCGACGTCCAGGCGCTGGCGCGCCAACGCGAAATCGAGCAGCGCAACGCCGCCCGCCACCTCGGTGTGCGCGACGTCACCTTCCTCGATCACCCCGACGGCTACCTGGTGCCGGACCTGGCGCTGCGCAAGGATATCGTGCGCGTGTTGCGCCAGGTTCGCCCCGACGTTGTCGTCACGTGTGACCCGACGAACTTCTACCCGAACAGCACCTACATCAATCATCCGGACCACCGCGCAGCCGGCCACGCCACCCTGGATGCCATCTTCCCGGCCTCCGGCGCCGGTCCGTTCTTCCCCGAGCTCATCCGGGATGAAGGCCTGATGCCTCACAAGATCCGACAGGTCTACATCGCCGGCACGCAGAACCCGAACACGGTCGTCGACGTGACCGCCTTCGTCGACCGCAAGATCGAAGCGCTGCGGATGCATGTCAGCCAGATTCGCGATCCGGAGGAGATGGCCCAGCGGGTGCGCGAGCGCATGCTCGACGCCGCCTCGCCGCCGGACGCGCCGCGATACGTCGAACGGTTCATGCGGCTCGATCTGGGAGGCTAGGCGGGGTGGGCCTGCCGGGCGGTGTCTTCCGCAGAGTGCAGGGCGGGGGATGGCTTGTGCTGGCCGGGTCGATCCCCGAATTCGATGAAGCTGTGGGTTGGATCGATCTCCTTCTGGCGCGGGCGATCGCCTCACGGCCCGTGGTGTGGCTGGAGACCGAGCCGGGCGCCGTCGAGCCGGGCGAGTTCCTGAACGACATCGAGGAGCAGGTCGAAGCTCCGGTGCAGTCCATTCCGATCGATCACCCCGAATGGGAAGGAGCCGGCTTGTTGATGGTGTCCGAAGCGGCGGACCCTGCACGCCTTGCTCGATCGGAGGCTTCGCCGCGCTTGCTGGCGTGTCTGCAATCCGGTGCGGCGGTGGCGGCCTTTGGGCGGACCGCAGGGGCCTTCGGAGGAGTCATCCTTGTCGAGGGCGGCCTGGCGCCGGGGATGGCGTGGCTCTCGGACTCGATCATCCTGCCCGAATCGATGACGGCTCCGGCCGCTGAGCCGCTCGTTCGGGACTACCTGCGCAGCCCGGAGAAGAGGCTGGGCCTCCGCTTGCCGCCGTTGTCGGTGCTGGCGTTGGGTCCGCAGGGCGAGGTGGAGGTGTGGGGTGGCCCGCAACCCGGATTGATCCTCGGCTCGGCATGGAGTCATGTGTGAGCGGCGGCAACGGCCACACCGTCGTGCTGACGTTCACACGCGCGCCGGCGCGTGTCGTCAGCCTGGTCCCGTCGATGACCGAAAGCCTGATCGACCTGGGCGTCTACCAGTCCCTCGTCGGGGTGACGGACTACTGCCCGATGCCTCCCGGGCCGGAGGGGACGGTCGCCAGGGTGGGGGGCACGCGGGCTCCGCGCCTGGATGACATCGTCGCCTTGCGACCGGAACTGGTGCTCGCCAACCAGGAGGAGAACAGCCGCGCTTCCGTTGAAGCCCTGGAGGCGCGCGGCCTCAAGGTCTGGGTCACCTTCCCGCGGCGGATCGACGAGGCGCTGCGTGTCCTGTGGACGCTGATCGAGCTCTTTCGCATCCCCCGGGCGGCGGCACGGATCAAGACTCTGGAGGTGACGCTCGAGTGGGCCAGCCGCGCCGCCGGCGCCGATCCTGGTGTACCGACCTTTTGTCCGATCTGGGCATCGGACCCCGGCGCTGATCCAGCCTGGTGGATGACCTTCAACCACCACACCTATGCCGACGACGTCCTGGGCGTCTCGGGCGGCGTGAACGTTTTCGGCGACCGGGAGCGCCGTTACCCGCTCGACGCCGACCTCGGGCTTGCCCCGTCGGAAGATCCCGGTGACCGGGACACGCGCTATCCCCGCGTTACCGTCGGCGAGGTCGTGGCGGCCGCGCCCGAGCTGATCCTGCTCCCCAGCGAACCGTACGCGTTTGGCAGCGAGGACGCCGCCCGCATCCGTGAGCTGCTGGCGGAGACGCCGGCGGTACGCAGCGGGCGAGTGGTGCCGGTGGACGGCAGCTTGCTGACCTGGCACGGCACGCGCCTGGCGCGCGCTCTAGCAGAGCTTCCGAGCCTCGTTCAGCCGGTGCGACGGTAGCGACCAGTTGTCAGTTATCAGTTATCAGTTATCAGTTATCAGGTGTCAGTCGTCAGTGCTCCATGAACCCGCATAACCCGTCACCCTTTCACCCGACGCCCACCGACTGGTAGCTAACGACTGACGACTGACGACTGACAACTGCTCTTGACGATCCACCGAGCGTCGCCTAGAATTCACCGGCGCCAAAGGAGATAGGTGATGCTCGCAGGCTTCGCCAAGGTAATGGCCACGGTCGTCCTCTTCGCTGTCATCGGGAGCGTGTTCGGGGTCTTGCTGGGCGCGCTGACCGACAACTACCTGTTGTGGCTCGGCGTCACCATGTTCATCGGCGCGAACTTCGGCCTGGCCATCGGATACGGCCTGCTTCCAGAAAGCTGACCTCCGATCGGCCGCGCCTTGCATCCTGGCCGCCCTCATCGGAAGGGCGGTTTCTCTTTTCCGGCCAAGAGGGGGAGCTCTGACTGGCCGCCAGGATGGCGTCTCCCCTTGCATCCTGGCGCAGACTAGTTAGAATCTGAATAGATGGCCCCCGTCTCCTGGCCCCAAGAGTTCATCCTGATGGCGTTGTTGGCCGATCAGCCGGATCACGGCTACGGGCTGTATCGACGCCTGCAAGCCGACCCTGGCTGGGGGCAGATCTGGCGGATTCAACGGAGCGAAGTCTACTTCCTGCTCCGGAAGTTGTCGGCGCTCGGCCTCGTCCGCCCCCTGGCGGTGGAGAAGGGCGGCGGGCCGGCGCGTTCGAAGCTCGCTCTCACGGCGCTCGGTCGCCGGCGGCTGAGGGAATGGATGCGGTCGCCGGTGTCTTCTCCGCGGGAATTGAGAGCGGCCTTTGTCGCCAAGCTCTACCTGGCATTGCAAGACGGACCCCGGGTGGCCCGGGCGCTCGTCGACCGCCAGCGTCAACTCCTTCGGCGGAGGCTGCGCGAGGAGAAGAAGCTGCCTCGAGGCGGGGCCATCCGCGCCGCCATCGAGATCCGTTCCGTGCAAACGCGGGCCGCGCTGGAGTACCTGGACGGGCTGGAGAAGCGCTTGGTGCACCGCAGACGATCCTCGCTTCGGCAGGGGAGCGTCCGATCGTGAAGGCCCGGCACACCTGGTGGATCCCATTCCTTATGGGTGGCCTCGCGTTGGGCGGCTGCACCCCGGCGGGCCTGGCGACGGCGCAAGCAGAGCCCCAATCGCTGGTCGTGTTCGCTGCCGCCTCGCTGGGCGACACTTTCCGAGAGCTCGGCGATGCGTTCGAAACCGCCCATCCCGGAGTGACGGTCTTGTTGAACGTCGCCGGCTCGCAAGCGTTGAGGGCCCAGATCGAGGAGGGAGCAGAAGCAGACGTCTTCGCCCCAGCCAGCCGGATGGACATGGAAGCGCTGATCGGAACCGGGAAGGTCATTCCACCGGGCCAGGACTTCGCCACGAATTCCCTGATCATCATCGTGCCGCCAGACAATCCGAAAGGGATCACGACACCGCAAGATCTCGCCCGCCCGGGGATCAGGCTCGTCCTGGCGGCAGAGGAGGTCCCCGTGGGGCGGTACGCGCGAGAATCCCTGGCCCGGATGGCGGAGGCGTACGGTACGTCCTTCGCCGACGCCGTGCTCGTCAACGTCGTCTCGAACGAAGAGAACGTCCGGCAAGTCGTGGCGAAGGTGCAGTTGGGAGAGGCCGACGCCGGCATCGTGTACGCAACCGACGCGCTCTCCGCGCCGACGCTTGGAAGGGTGTGGATCCCCGAAGACCAAAACGTTATGGCGACCTATCCGATCGCGGCTCTGTCGGATTCGTCCCGACCCGATCTTGCGGCCCAGTTCATCGCGTTCGTTCTTTCGCCCGACGGCCAGGCCGCCCTGCGACGTTGGGGTTTCGGGCCTCCGCCCTGACGTCCAGGAGAAACGGCCACAGCATCGTCATGGACCAGAACGCGGCAACGACTCGTCCGACGGGTGATCTTGGCAGCCCGCTTCCGGCGCACCGGCGTGGACCTCTGCGCAAGGCGGCGCCTGCCTGGTTCCTGCCGCCGGCCGCGCTACTCGTCTTGCTCTGGGCTGTCCCCTTGGCGTCGCTGACGTGGCGCGGCTTCCGCGCCGGCGCGCTGCCCTACCTCAGCGACCCGATGGTCATCCAGGCGCTGCAACTCAGTCTGCTGACCAGCACGATCGCCGCCTTGCTCGTCATTGCCACCGGCACGCCGCTGGCCTACGCGCTGTCTCGCTGGGAGTTCCGCGGCCGGAGGGTCGTCGAGGTGCTGATCGATCTGACGTTAGTCCTCCCCCCGTCGGTCGCCGGGGTAGCGCTTCTGATCGCTTTCGGCCGGCGCGGGGTGCTCGGCCCGGGCTTGAGCGCCCTGGGGATTTCGTTGCCTTTCACAACAGCGGCGGTGGTGATGGCGCAGATGTTCGTCGCCGCCCCGTTCTTCGTCCGCGCGGCGCGCCTTGGTTTCGACGCGGTCGATCCGCAGCTGGAGGAGGCTGCCACGACCGAGGGCGCCAGCGCCTGGCAGCTCTTCCGCTATGTGATGGCCCCATTGGCGGGTCCAGGCTTGATCGGCGGCCTGGTCCTGTGCTGGACGCGCGCCCTGGGCGAGTTTGGGGCCACCATCCTTTTCGCCGGGAACATGCCAGGGCGCACCCAGACTATGCCGCTGGCGATCTACCTTGGCTTCGAGCGCGATGTGGGGGTGGCCCTGGCCCTTTCCGTTCTCCTGCTTCTCGTGTCGGGTGTTCTCCTGGTGGCCCTGCGCCGATTGGAGCGCGCCGCCGGCGCGGGGTAGAGGCGCAGGTCGACAAGCGGTTAGAATCCGTCTCCGAAGGAGCCCATGGTGTCGGTCCCAGGCCAGCAGGACGATCGGGCGACATCCGGGCGCGAGGTCAGGCTGACCAGCCTGGCTTCGTGCGCCGGTTGAGCCTCCAAGCTCAGCGCAGCCGCGCTGGCGCAGGTTCTGCGCCCACTTCAGGAGATCTTCCGCCCCGAGGACTACCCGCGTCTGGTGGTCGGCCTCGGCGCGCCGGATGACGCCGCCGTGTGGCGGCTCGATGATGGGCGGGCCCTGGTGGTCACGACGGACTTCTTCACCCCCATCGTCGACGATCCCTATGACTACGGCGCCATCGCCGCCGCCAACGCGCTCTCGGACCTGTATGCGATGGGCGCCACGCCGATCTTCGCTCTCAACGTGGCCGCCCTGCCGACGGATCTGCCGCCTGAGGTCCTCGACGCCATCTTCCGCGGCGGCGCCGAGAAGGTGCGGGAGGCCGGCGCCGTGATTGCCGGCGGACATTCGGTGCAGGACAGCGAGCCCAAGTTCGGGCTCGTCGCCGTCGGCCTGGCGGATGTCGATCGCCTGCTGGTCAAGAGCGGGCTGCGGCCGGGCGAACTGCTGGTGTTGTCGAAGCCGCTCGGCACCGGCGTGACGGCCACGGCGCTCAAACGGGGCCGGGCCGATCCCAGCGACCTTGCCGAGGCGGTCGGCTGGATGAAGCGTCTCAACGCCGGCGCCTCGCGCCTGGCGCTCGAATTCGGCGCGGGCGCGGCCACCGACGTGACGGGTTTCGGCCTGCTCGGTCATGCCAGCGAGATGGCCGAAGCCTCGCGGGTGCATCTTGTCTTTTACGCCGAGGCGATTCCCTGGATGCGCGGTGCCGCCGGCTATGCCGCGGAAGGCTTCATCGCCGGCGGCAGCCGTGACAATCGGGCGCACTTTGGCCCTTCGGTGTCGTTCGCGTCGGAGGTCGACGAGACGACGAGGTGGCTGCTGTTCGACGCGCAAACCTCGGGTGGCTTGCTCTTCGGGATCGACGGGCAACATCTGCCTGAGCTGCTAGCGGCTGCAGTGCTCGCCGGAGTCGACCTGTGGCCGGTCGGCCGGGTCGAAACCGGCTCGGGCATCCACGTCGAGGCCGGCCCATGGCCGAAGGAACGTTAGGCGCAATCATCGATCGCTCTATCGCCATCGAGGAGGACTGAATGCCGAAGGTCACCATCATCGGCGCCGGGCAGACCGGAGCCACCACGGCGCATTGGCTGGCCGAGCGCGAGCTCGCCGACATCGTCCTCGTGGACGTCATCGAGGGCATGCCGCAGGGAAAGGCGCTCGATCTGTTGGAAGCGATGCCGATCGTGGGGTCGGACGTGCACCTGGTCGGCAGCAACTCGTATGCCGACACGGCCGGGTCGGACCTCGTGGTGCTCACGGCCGGACTGCCGCGCAAGCCCGGCATGAGCCGGGACGATCTGTTGGAAGCCAACAGCCGGATCGTCCGCCCCGCGGTGGAGCAATCGCTGTCCCATTCGCCGGACGCCATCCTGATTGTCCTGACGAATCCTCTGGATGCGATGGCCTACCTGGCGATGAAGGTCGGCGGCCTGCCGCGGCAGCGGGTGATCGGCCAGGCGGGCATCCTCGACTCGGCTCGCATGCGTGCCTTCGTCGCCGCCGAGTTGAAGGTCAGCGTCCAGAATGTCCATTGCTACGTATTGGGCGGCCATGGGGACGAGATGGTCCCGCTCACGCGCCATTCGAACGTGGCGGGGACGCCGCTCGATCGCGCCCTGCCGGCGGACCGGTTGGCGGCGATCGTCGACCGGACGCGCAAGGGCGGGGGAGAGATCGTCAGCCTGCTGAAGACCGGCAGCGCGTTCTATGCACCGGCGGCCGCGCTGGCCCAGATGGTCGAGGCCATCCTGCTCGATCGGCACCTCATCGTACCCGCCTCGGCCTTCATGGACGGCGAATACGGCCTGCGGGACCTGTTCTTCGGCGTTCCTGCCCAGCTTGGCCGGAAAGGCCTGGAGAAGGTCATCGAGTACGAATTGAACAACGAAGAGCGCGCGGCGCTCCAGCTCTCAGCCGGCAAGGTGCGCGAGGCGATTCAGGCGTTGAAGATCTGACCGTCGGCTGTCAGCTGCCCGCTATCCGCCCTCCGCTCTTGGGGCAACGGCGGTCGCGAACGAGGGTCGAATGCAGTACACGAATCTAGGGCGGACGGGGCTCAAGGTGTCACGGCTTTGTCTCGGCGCGATGACCTATGGGACGCCGCGTTGGCGGCCTTGGGTTCTCGACGAAGAGGCGAGCCGGCCTTTCATTCGGCGCGCCCTCGAGCTGGGAATTACCTTCTTCGACACCGCCAACATGTACTCGCGCGGGGTCAGTGAGGAGGTCCTCGGGCGTGCGCTGCGCGACTTCACCCGGCGCGAGAACGTCGTCATCGCCACCAAGGTCTTCTTTCCGATGGGGCCGGGGCCCAATGAGGGCGGGCTGTCGCGCGTCCACATCCTTCAGGCCATCGATGAATCGTTGCGGCGCCTCGGCACCGACTACGTCGATCTCTACCAGATCCATCGCTGGGACCCCACAACTCCGATCGAGGAGACGCTGGAGGCGCTGGACGCGGTCGTGCGGTCAGGCAGGGCGCGCTACATCGGCGCCTCGAGCATGTACGCCTGGCAGTTCAGCAAGACGTTGTACCTGGCGGATCGCAACGGCTGGACGAAGTTCGTGTCAATGCAGAACCACTACAACCTGGTCTATCGGGAAGAAGAGCGCGAGATGCTGCCGCTGTGCCGCGACCAGGGGATCGGGGTGATCCCTTGGAGCCCGCTGGCGCGCGGCTTCCTGGCCGGCAACCGCGCGCCGCAGGGGTGGGGCGAGACCACCCGGGCCAAGACCGATGACTTCGCCCAAAGCATGTACTACCGCGAGACCGACTTCGCCATTGTCGAACGTGTGAAGGAGCTGGCGGCGAACCGCGGGGTGACCCCCGCTCAGATCGCCCTGGCGTGGCTGTTGCACAAGCCCACCGTCACCGCGCCGATCATCGGGGCGAGCAAGATGCCTCAGCTGGAGGAGTCGGTGGCGGCGATGGACATCCGGCTCTCCGAGCAAGAGATCGCCTTGCTCGAGGAGCTCTACGAGCCACATCCGGTCTTGGGGCACAGCTAGGCGGCGAGAGAAGCAGCCCCTCATCACCGCAGGGCCCACACGAACAGGCTTCGCCGTCAAACGAATGCGTAGGGCCACTCCACACCTGCCCTGGCAGGCCGTGGCAGAGTGGCGAGCCCCTACGCTGTTTCAGGAGACCTCACGCGGCGGTGTCTTGCTCGCTGGCGGCCGGGAGCCGACAGCCGCCGGCTGACAGCCTCCTACGGCGTCGGCGTTACGGCCGGAGCGGAGCCCGACCAGGTGAAGTCGCGCTTCAAGCTAAGCGCTCCGGCTTCCTCCCAGCGCGCTTCGCCCGAAGGCAGCGTCCCCGTGTTGCGGACCGTGACGACGTACCAGCGCAAGATGTGAGGCAGCGCGTCGTTCGGCCGGAAGGACACGGGCACGATGTATTTGGTGTCGGTCACCTGGGCCGCCAGGCGCACAGTACCGGAGCCCTCGGTGATGTCTTCGATGATCACCTGGTAGGCCTCATCCGAACGCAACGGACCCACGGCTGCCCACTGCAGCGTGATGGTGTCATTGGCCAACGTGTAGACGGCGCCGTCGCGCGGCAGGAGCAGGTTGGGGGCGGGGTAGGGTGGTGGCGGCGTGGCCGTCGGGGATGGCCCGGGCGTCGGCAATCGCTCGCACAAGGGGATGATGAGGACCTGGCCGGAGAACACATTCTGGCTGGTCATCCCGTTGTAGTCCATGATCCCCTGGATGCTGACGTTGTAGTTCTCGGCGATGCCGCTGAGGGTGTCGTTGTCCTGGACGGTGTAGGTCAGCTTGTCGCACGCCTGGTCGGTGGCTTCCGCGGGCGACAGGGTCTCCGTCGGAGGCGGAAGGGCCGTCGGCGTGGGCTGGGGGATGAGAATCGTCTGACCGACGGCCAGAAGGCATGTGGTCGAGAGGTTGTTGAGCTCGACGATCGACTGCACCGAGATACCGAAGAACCCCGCCAGGGCCAGGCAGGTCTCACCTTCCGCCACTTTGTGCTCGATCGGCGGCAGCAACGTCGGCGTGGAGGTGGGCGCCTCGGTGGCCGTCGGCTCACTCGTCTCGGTAACGGTGGGTGTGACCGACGGCGTGCCGGTCGGCTCGGACACAGCGCCGAGGCCCGTGGCGCGAACGGCGACATACGTCAGGCCGGCGGCCAGAAGGGCGAAGGCGGCCAACAAAGCTACGGCCAGGGGGAATGAAAGGGTGACTTGGCTGGCGCCGCGGCGGCTCGCCGAGGCGCCGGGACGCAGGATCGTGCCACAGACCACGCAACGCGCGGCTCCTTCGGCGACGCGTGAGCCGCAGGTAGGGCATAGCCGGGTGGGCGGGCGGGTCGTTGATTCGGTCATGGGCGGCATCCGGCGGCGGGATTATACCAGCCGGGTTGCCGTGGCCGTATCGCCCTGGCCCGGACTTCGAACGGCGCGACGAGGCGGCTCACGCGGACTGTCCCGCCAGTCCAAGATCACCAGAGATGCCGCGCATTGCCTCCAGGACGCGACCGACGTGATCCCACAGTTCGACACCGAGTTCCGCGGCGCCGCGCTCGATCTCCTTGCGGTCCACGTTGGCGGCGAAACGAGCGTCCTTCCACTTCTTGCGGATCGAAGGGACTTCCAGGTCTGCCAGCGAGCGTGACGGCCGCACCAGGGCGACCGCCGTGATCAGCCCGGTGAGCTCGTCGCAGGCAAACAGGCTGCGCTCCATCGGCGTCTGGCGCGGCACGCCGGTGTGGTCGGCATGGCTCAGGATGCAGCGAATGACGGTTTCGGGCACGCCGCGCTCCCGCAGGATGGGTGCGCCGTCCAGCGGATGGTGCTCCAGTGTTGGATGGATCTCCCAGTCGAAGTCATGCAGCAGCCCGGCCAGGCGCCACAGGGAATCGTCCTCGCCGAAGTGCGCGGCGTAGGCCGTCATCGCCGCCTCGACCGCCAACATGTGCCTTTGCAGAGCCACGTTCTTGACGTACTCCTGCATGATGGTGAGGGCTTCGTCACGCGTCATGGGCGGTCACCGGGCGGCGGGTGGTTTGCTGGTAGGCGCTTTCCAGGAGGGCGACGAGGGAGGCCGGGTATTCGCGCAACTCCCACCACCGGCGAGAGCGCGAGCCGTAGCGCGACAGGTCGGCAGCGACGCCCTGGGCGCGGATGCCCATGGAATCGCACAGCGCCAGGGCGCGCGGCAGGTGGAAGGCCTGCGTGACCAGCAAGGCCTGGGTGACGCCGAACACGTCGCGCGCCCGCTGGCAAGAGGAGGCCGTCCGAACCCCACCGGTGTCCACCCACAGCGCCTCGGCGGGAGCCCCAAGCTCGACGGCGAGCGCGGCCATGGCGCCGGCCTCGTCGTAGCCTGGGCCGCGAACGGACCCGGTCAGCAGGATGCGATCGACACGGCCCTGGCGGTACAGCTCCACGGCCGCAGCCACCCGGTCCGCCAGGACCAGGGTGGGGGTGCCATCTCGCCGCAGCCCGGCCCCGAACACGATCGCCACAGGGGCGTGGGGGCTGCTCTCCAACGGGTGAATCCTGGCGGAGTAGCGGAGCCACAGCAACCAGCGCGGCACCACCAGAAGCGCGGCTGCCACGCCAATGATGGCCATCCACATACGAAACCTGCCCATGCCGGACATGGCGGGCATTCTACCAGAACGCGAGCCTTGACAATCCTGGCTGAGGTAGTATCCTATTAGTCGTCTTATTGATAGGAGGATTGCTTTGGCTCTGCTGGCCCAAAGTGCAGGAACCCTTTCGGAGTTTCTTGCCTACGTTCTGGGGCGCGGGGCGCGGCCGGGTGATCGCCTTCCCACCATTCCCGACCTTGCGCGTGAGCTCGGGATCAGTACGCCCAAACTGCGGGAGCAGGTCGAAGTGGCCCAGGCGCTTGGCCTGATCGAGATCAAACCGAAGACCGGCATCCGCCTGCTCCCCTTCGATTTCACCGCCACGCTGCGCCTGGCGGTCGATTTTGCGCTGGCTCAGGAAGCCGGCAACTTCCAACACATCAGCGATTTGCGCAACCATGTCGAAGCCGCCTTCTGGCATGACGCCGTGCAGCGCCTCACCGCCGACGATCGGCAGCGGCTCGTCGCCCTGGTCCGATCGGCGTGGGAGAAGCTGCAGGGGGATCCGATCCAGATCCCGCATGCCGAGCACCGGGCGCTCCACATGACGATCTTTTCGCGCGGCGAGAACCCATTCGTGCGCGGCATCCTCGAGGTCTACTGGGAAGCGTACGAGGCCGTCGGCCTCAGCCTGTACGCCGACTATGCCTACCTCAAAGAAGTCTGGGAGTATCACCAAGCCATGGTCGATGCCATCTTGAAGGACGACCTGGAGGGCGGCTATCGCGCCCTCGTCGCCCACACCGATCTGCTCCAGGCGCGCCCGGATGCGCCGCGCGGGGGCGCGGCGCCGGCGGCGGCGCGGAGGGTAACCGCATGACAACTGCCGCGATCGCTCCAGCGCGGGCCGCAAGCCCATCGGCCGAGCAAGCGCCGCGCATCAACGACTTCTCGATCGTCGCCGCGACGGTCAACGGCTCCGGCAGCCAGACGGCCAACATGGCGATCATCCGCGCCCTGTTCCGTATGGGCATCCCGGTCAGCGGCAAGAATCTATTCCCGTCCAACATCCAGGGGCTGCCGACCTGGTTCACCATCCGCGCCAGCGCCGACGGCCACCTGGCCCGCCAGGAGACCGCCGAGATCCTGGTGGCGATGAATCCGGCGACCTTCCTGGAGGACGTCAAGAATCTCCCGCCGGGAGGCGTGTGCTTCTACAGCGACCAATTCACCGATGGCCTGGATCGATCGGATATCACGTATTACCCGATGCCGGTGCAGGCGCTGGTGCGCGAGCAGGAGCCTCCGAAGGATTTGCGCGACTACATCGCCAACATGGCCTACGTGGGCGTCGTCGCCCAGCTGTTGGGCATCGAGATCGAGGCCATCCGCGGCGCGTTGATGACCCACTTTCAGAACAAGACCAAGCCCGTCGATCTCAACTTGCGCATGGTCGAAGCCGCAGCCGCCTGGGCCAAGGCCAACCTGGTCAAGTCCGACCCGTATCGCGTTCGCCGCGACAACCGCACCTCCGGGAAGATCCTGGTCGACGGGAACACGGCGGCGGCCTTGGGCGCCATCTACGGAGGCGTGTCGTTCGCGGCTTGGTATCCGATCACACCGGCCTCCAGCCTGGCGGAAGCCCTGCAGGACTACCTCCCGCAGCTGCGCACCGATCCGGCCACCGGCCGGGCGACCTACGCGGTGATTCAGGCCGAAGATGAGATGGCCGCCCTCGGCATGGCCGTCGGCGCGGGGTGGATGGGCGCTCGAGCGATGACCTCGACGTCCGGCCCCGGCCTGTCGTTGATGGCCGAGTTCGCCGGGCTGGCGTTCTTCGCTGAGGTCCCGGTCGTCATCTGGGACGTTCAACGCATGGGGCCGAGCACCGGCCTGCCGACGCGCACCTCTCAGGGCGACCTGATGTTCGCCCGCTATATCGGCCACGGCGACACCTTACATGTCGTCCTGCTGCCGGGGAATCCGACCGAGTGCTTCGAGTTCGGCTGGAAGGCCTTCGACTTGGCCGAACGTTTGCAGACGCCGGTCTTCGTCCTGAGCGATCTCGACATCGGGATGAATCTTTGGATGACCGATCCGCTGACGTATCCGGACCGGCCGATGGATCGCGGCAAGATCCTGACGGCTGACGACATCCAGGCCCTCGGCACCTATGCCCGCTATCGCGATGCCGACGGCGACGGCATCGGTTACCGCACGTTGCCCGGCACGGAGCATCCTATGGCCGCCTACCTGTCGCGCGGCACGGGCCACGACGAGGAAGCGCGCTACAGCGAACGCCCGGAAGACTGGACTGCCAATATGGAGCGGCTGTGGCGAAAGACCGAGACGGCGCGCCAGTACGTGCCGGCGCCGGTGGTCGATCGGTTGCCGGGGGCGGAAGTGGGCCTGATCTTTGTCGGGTCGGTCGATCTTGCGCTGCAGGAGGCGCGCCACCAACTGGCGCGCGAGGGACTGGCAACGGATAGTCTGCGTATTCGAGCGATGCCGTTCACCGCCGAGGTCACCAATTTCATCGAACAACACGACCGGATCTATGTCGTCGAGATGAACACCGACGGCCAGCTGCGCCATCTGCTGCAGCTCGAGGCGCCGGCCCATGCCGCCCGCATCGGTTCGGTGCGCATCAACAATGGGCTCCCGCTCACCGCCGATTGGGTCCGGCGGGCGATCCGGGCGGAAGAGGGAGGCTGAAATGGCCGTCGACACGGCAACCGTCAATCGCATCGGTTTGGAGAAGGGCGACTACCGCGGCCTGCCGACGACCCTGTGCCAGGGCTGCGGGCACAATTCGATCAGCTCGCAGATCATCGCCGCGGCGTACGAGCTTTCCATCCCGCCCGAGCGGATCGTCAAGTTCTCGGGCATCGGCTGCTCGAGCAAGAGCCCGGCCTACTTCATGAACCGCGCCTTCGGTTTCAACACGCTGCACGGGAGGATGTCGGCGGTGGCAACCGGCGCCACGGTCGCCAACCGTTCGCTCAGAGCCATCGGCGTCAGCGGCGACGGTGACACCGCCAGTATTGGGTTGGGTCAGTTCCTGCACTTCCTGCGGCGCAATGTCCCGATGGTCTACATTGTCGAAAACAACGGGGTCTACGGTTTGACCAAGGGCCAGTTCTCGGCCACCGCCGACAAGGGTCAGGTTCTGAAGAAGATCGGCGAAAACCCCTTCCTGCCGATCGACGTCTGCCAGATGGCCATGAACTTGGGCTGCGGCTTCGTCGCCCGCTCGTTCGCCGGGGACCCGAAGCAGGTCAAGGAGCTGATCAAGGCCGCGTTCAGCTTCGAAGGCACGGCCCTGCTCGACATCATCAGCCCGTGCGTGACGTTCAACAACCGCGACGAGTCGACCAAATCCTACAACTGGGGCAAGGAGCACGCCGAGCCGCTGCAGGACGTGACCCTGGTCCCGGCCCGCGAGGAGATCCAGGTCGACTACGACCCCGGCACGGGGTCATCGGTGGAGCTCCACGACGGTTCGATCCTGATGCTGCGCAAGCTCCACCGCGATTACGATCCCACCGATCGCATGGAAGCCGTCCGGGTGTTGGAGGAATCGCGTTCGGCGCAGGTGCTGATCACCGGGCTGATCTACTTCAATCCGACGCAGCCGGTGCTGCAGGACGTCATGCACCAGGTCGAGACGCCGCTGGCGGCCCTTCCGGAGGCGTCTCTGCGGCCCGATGCCGCCAGCCTGGAGGCGCTGCAAGCGGACTTGCGCTAGGTCCAACAGCGCTCTATGGCGGTTCGGGTAGGGGCGAAGCACACTTCGCCCCTACGTGATTCTCCGGGAACCGACGGATGACTGAGAACCGACAACTGACGACTATAATCCTCCCCCATGCGCCTGTGGGGCATCATCGCCGGACTCTCCGCCGCCGCCATTTGGGGCGGCATGTACGTCGTCAGCAAGGTCGTCCTCAACGTCGTGCCGCCCTTCGTCTTGCTCAGCCTGCGTCTCGTGCTGGGCGCGGCTGTGCTCGCCCTCGTCATCGCACGAACCGGCGGCCTGACGGTCACGCGTCGGCAGGCCCGAGACATCGCCGCGGTGGGCCTGCTGGGCTTCGGGATCTCGGTCGGTCTCCAATTCGTCGGCACCTCCCTCTCGACCGCCGCCAACGCTTCCCTGGTGACGTCAGCCTCGCCGGCCTTCATGGTGCTTTTCGGCGGCCTCCTGCTGCACGAACAGATCACGCCGCGGCGGCTGGCAGCACTGGCGGTCGCCTCTCTCGGCGTGGTGGCGGTCATCGACCCGAGGCTGGCGCGCTTTGACCCCTCGATGTTTCGAGGCAATCTGGCGCTGCTGGGGGCTGCGGTCACCTGGGCGTTGTACTCGGTGCTCGTTCGCCGAGTCAGCACCGCAGCCGGGACGGCGCAGGTGAGCCTGATCGCTTTCCTGGGGGGCCTGGTGGTCAGCGTTCCATTGGCCGGCGCGGAA
>DATIFK010000005.1:0-6792 GCA_035455265.1 Anaerolineales bacterium | reverse complement strand
GTACCTTTGGGACTTCAGACGCCAATGTCGCGGGATTTCCATTCACCAAACCTCGCCCGGAACCCGGGCCGAGCGTCAGTCTAGGCCGGGGTTCCTATCAGGAACTATCAGGCCGCTTCCAGCATGGTCGTGACAGCCGTTCCACCGCTGCCGCCCAAGCACTGGGCCATGCCACGCCGGGCGCCTGGGACCTGATTCCCATCCGCCCGACCCTGGAGCTGCAGGACGACTTCGGCGATCTGGTAGACGCCCGTCGCCCCGCCGGAGTCCCCCCGCGCTTTGGAACCGCCGAACGTCAACATCGGCAGGGTCCCCCCAGGGTCGATCCGGCCCTCGGCCGCCAACCGCCAACCCTGGCCGCGTTTGGCGAAGCCGGCCGCCTCGACGGCCAGCGCGGCGTAAATGGTGAAGGCATCGTGAGCTTCGAATAGATCGACGTCTCCGGGGCCGAAAGAAGCCTGTGCGTAGGCGCGTTCCGCCGACAGGCGCGCCGCCGGCAAATCGAGGGGATCGCGCATCTCGTGCAAGGCCACCGACGACGTCGCCACGCCGATCCCGCGCACGGCCACCGGGTTGGGATAATTTCCTTTCAAGGCAGACACCCGCGCCACGAGCAGCGCCGCCGCGCCGTCGGCCATGGGCGCGGCATCGTACAGATTGACCGGCTCGCTAACCATCGGCGCCTTCCGATAGTCATCGACGCTGATGGCTTTGCGATAGATGGCGTACGGGTTCGCCACGGCGTGCGCATGCGCGGCGCGGCTGAATCCTGCCAACGCGTCGGGCGGCGCGCCGGCCTCGTGAAGGTAGCGCCTCATGCGCAGCGCCGCCAGGGCTGTCGGCGTCAGCCCATGGGCCGCTTCGTAGTCGGAGTCGCCCGAGGCCATCAGCGCGGCCTCCAGACCCGACCCCACGTGGTCGGTGACCTTCTCGATACCGACCACCAGGGCCACATCATGGGCTCCGGCGGCCAGGGCGAGGCAGCCCTGGCGCAAGGCCAGGCCGCCCGAGGCGCCGGCCGCCTCGACCGTCACCGCTTCCATCCCGCGCATGCCGGCGAAGTCGGCCAGCAGTGCGCCCAGGTGCGCCTGGCCGGAGAGGGACGGAGCCAGCATGTTGGCTACGTACAGCGCCTGAGGCCGAAGGTCCCGCGCCTCGCCCAAAGCCTTATCCATCGCCTGCAGCGCCAAGGTGCGCAGAGAAAGCTGCCAGTGCTCGCCCACGGGCGTCATGCCGACGCCCAGGATCACGATCGGTTCCGTATTGGTCATCGGCGACGGTTCACGCGAGCGACAGCTTGCCGCGGAAGCGGGCGTAGGTGGCGTAGTCGATCTCGGTGCGGCGCTCGATGTATTCGCGCGTCGACGGAGCCCGGTCTCGCTGGGCGGGCAGCCGATCGGTGGTGCGCAGGCTGAAGGCGTCGGAACCCGCGCCCGATCCGTAGGAGACGAGCAAGATGCGGTCGCCCGGTTGTGCCACGTCCAGGACGGCCGTGAGGCCGATCATGGCCGATCCGGCGTAGGTGTTGCCGATCACGCTGACCAGCAGGCCGTCCTCGATCTGGGCCATGCCAAAGCCCAGGGAGGCGGCCACGCGCTGCGGGAATTTGGCGTTGGGTTGATGGAAGACGGCATAGCGATAGTCGGCCGAGGTCGTGCCGAGGGCCTTCATGATCGATTGGGCGGCAGCCATGACGTGTTTGAAGTAGGCCGGCTCGCCGGTGAAGCGTTCACCGTGTTCGGGGTATTTCTCATGGGCGCGGCGCCAGAAGTCGGGAGTGTCGGTCGAGTAGGAGTAGGAGCCTTCGAAGACGGCCAGCGACTCCTCGGCCGGGCCCAGCAGCAAGGCCGCGCCGCCTGCACCGGCGGTGTATTCGAGGGCATCGCCGGGGCGTCCCTGGGCGGTGTCCATGCCGATCGACAGCGCGTAGCGCGCCATGCCGGAGCCTACGAATCCGATGGCTGCCTGTACCGCCTCGGTGCCTGCCTTGCAGGCGAATTCCCAGTCGGCCGCCTGGGTGTGCGGCGTGGCGCCGATGGCTTCGGCCACGACGGTGGAAGTCGGCTTGACGGCATAGGGATGCGATTCGGACCCGACCCACACCGCCCGAATCTCGTCGGCCGACACCCCGGCGCGGGCCAGGGCGTTGCGGGCGGCCTCGATCGACATCGTGATCACGTCCTCGTCGATGCCCGGCACGGCCTTCTCGCGGATGGGGAGTCCGCCGCTGCCTGCTTTCCACACCCGGGCGACTTCCGTGGCGGGCAGCCGGAACTGCGGGACGTAGGCCCCGTAGCCGACGATGCCCACATCGTGTACCGGTTTCAGCAATCTCGAGTTGGCGATCTCCGATTCCACCGTTCCTCCTGTACGAACCAGCTTCCAGCCTCCAGCTCCCAGCGGACAGCCAGAGCTGACGCTGGAAGCCGGAGCCCAACCGCTTTACCCTGTTCCCCCGCGCAGTTCCCGGAGGACTTGTTCGGCGCGATCGGACCGTACCAGGCCTTCGTCCATCATCTGCCGAGCTACGCGTTCGATCCATTCGCCGCTGGCGCCGGCCGCCATGGCCACCTGCCTGGCGTGCAAGCCCATGTGGCCGCGTTGTATTCCTTCGGTGGCCAGGGCGCGCAGCGCCGCCAGGTTCTGTGCCAGTCCGACCGAAACGATGACCGCGGAAAGTTCGCGTGCCGAACGGACGCCCATCAATTCCAGCGCGGCTCGGGCCGTCGGATGCACTCGGGTGGCCCCGCCGACGATCCCGACCGCCATTGGCATTTCCAGCCAGCCCTCCAGGCTGCCGTCGGCGCCCACTGCCCACCGGCTCAGGGAGGTGTAGCGACCCGAGCGCGCTGCGAACGCGTGCGCGCCGGCTTCGACAGCGCGCCAGTCGTTCCCCGTGGCGATCACAACCGAGTCGACGCCGTTCATGATGCCCTTGTTGTGAGTGGCGGCGCGGTACGGATCGGCGTCGGCCAGCGCCCAGGCTTCGACGATGCCGTCCCGAACGCGGTCGCCGGAGAAGTCGCCGAAGGCCAGCGCCGCCGCTGGGATGCGGCAGGTGGCGCGGGCCAGGCGGCGGTCGGCCAAGTTGGTCAGGATGCGCAAATGCACCCGGCCGCCGGTGATGGCCTCGATGCGCGGCGCCAGCCGCTCGGCGGCCGTGTTGACGGCATTGGCGCCCATGGCGTCGCGCACGTCGTACACCAGATGCACGACGAGCATCGGGCCGACGGCCGTCTCGGGCAGCAGGCGGATGACCAGATCGCGGGCACCGCCTCCCAGGTTGCGGATGACCGGGTCGACGGCGTCGGCCTCGGCCAGGATGGAGTCCTTCGAGGTCTCCAGCGACCGCTTGGCCGCTTCCAGGTCGGCGACGCCGAGGACTTGAATCTGGGCGATCATCTCCGGCGCGTCCGTCTCGGCGTGGAACCCGCCGCCTTCGCGAACCAGCTTGGCCATGAAGGAGGCGCCGGCGACGACGGATGGCTCCTCGATCGCCATCGGGACGAGAACCTCGCGACCATTCACGACGAAATTGACGGCGATTCCGAGCGGCAGCCCGAACACGCCGATGACGTTCTCGATCATGTGATCGGCTTGCTCGGGCTTGAGACCGGCCTCTCCGCCCAGGGCGAGCAAGGACAAATCCGCCAGGGCGGTGGCCTCCGCGACGCGGCGCCTGCGTTCGGCCAGAGGTAGGTCGTAGAACCCGGCCAGTCTCGATGTTGCCATGCGTTCTCCGTGGTCCTTGGTCACAGGGGCGTATACCCCCCGGCCTCTGGCAAAAGCTATCAGGCTGGTCAGGAGCCCTCAGACTTCAGCTTTCAGCCGTCGCGGGGCGCCACGCGTCCCCTCCCATGGCAAGACGACGGCTCGACGGCCAGGGTATGCAGGAGACGTTGGTAGAAGACTCCCTTCCGATCACGGATCACCGACCATCGTCCCGCGCCCCGAGGTACAATGCCAAGGGGATGTCCTCTTCATGACGGTCGACGAGCAGACCAGGGGTGGCGTGCGCCCCGAGCCCTCCCGCAGCCGCAGCGGTGAAGAGCGGATGCGCGCTCTCCATCGGGCGACCCTCAGCCTTTACGCCGATCTTTCCCTGGAGAGCACGCTCCACCGAATTGTCGAGGCCGCGCAGGATCTGGCCGAGGCGACCTACGCCGCTATCGGGGTCGTCAATCGCTACGGCGCGCTCGAGACCTTCATCACTGCCGGGATGACTCTCGAAGACGAGAGCCGGATTCCGCGCCGGCCGACCGGGCAGGGGCTGATCGGAGAGATGATGCGGTCGGGTCGGTCGATCCGGCTGCCGGATCTTACCCGGCACCCGTCGTCGGTCGGCTTCCCGCCCCATCATCCGCCCATGCGATCCTTCCTCGGCATCCCGGTTGCCGCCTACGGTCGCCCGATCGGCCAGATCTACCTGACCGACAAGCGCAATGCCCTCGAGTTCACCGAAGAGGATCAGAATCTCATCGAGCTTCTGGCGGCTCACGCTGCCGCGGCCATCGAGAACGCGCGCCTGTATCAGGCGGTGCAGGACCGCGAAGACGAGCTGCGCCAGCGTAACGAGGAACTCGAGCTGTCCAACGCGCTGACGTCAACGGGTGGCACGGCCGGCGAGGTGGACCGCCTGCTCGAGTCGATCCTGGGACGCATCCTGGAGCTCTTCGGGGCCCAGGCCGGAGAGATCTACCTGAGGTTGGAGGACACGCGCACGTTCGATCTTTCCGTTCAGCAGGGGCTGGCGTCGAAGTCGGGCGTCGAGCCAACGCGCTTCCGCGTGGGGGAAGGTCTCATCGGCAGGGTGGCGGAGACGAAGGAAGCGTATTGGACCGACCGGCTGGAGTCGGAGCCGAACCTTGAAAGCGCCGCCCTGGTGCAGGCCGGCTTCCGCACCATGGTTTGTATCCCCCTGGCGGCTCACGGCAACGTGCTTGGAGTCCTGACGCTTGCCTTCCTCAGCGCGCGGCCGATGCTGGAGAGGGAGATACGCCTTCTGACCGCCATCGGCGGTGGCGTCGGAATCGTTCTGGAGAATGCCCGCCTGTTGCGCCAGGCGCAGCGGCTGGCGGTATTGGAGGAGCGCGAGCGAATCGCCATGGACCTGCACGACGGAATCATCCAGTCGATCTACGCCGTCGGGCTGAGCCTGGACTCGGCCCGGTTGCAGGCCACGCGCGCATCACACACCAAGGAAGACGCCGCCCTCGACCGAGCCATCGACGGATTGAACGCCATCATCCGCGACATCCGCAGCTACATCCTCGACCTTCAGCCGAGCCGCATCCCGGCCGATGATCTGGGCGAGGCGCTGCGGCGTCTGCTGGACGAGTTCCGTGCCAATTCGTTGATGGACGCGGAGCTCATCCTCGACCCCGATGCGGCGCAGACCCTGGCACCCACCGCCCGCATCGCCGCGTTTCACATCGCCCAGGAAGCCGTCGCCAATGTGGCCAAGCATTCACGCGCCAAGCGCGCCTGGGTGACTCTACGATGGCTGAACGACGGGATCGGATTGCAGGTGATCGACAACGGGGAAGGATTCGATTCGGCGGTTCGGGCGGAGCTCCTGGGACATGGCTTGTCCAATATGGCTTCGCGCGCCCGTGCTGCCGGGGGCGAGCTGGAGATTGTCTCGAACCCGGGTGAAGGTACTACGGTTACCGCCCGGTTCCCGTTCGATCCGGACGGGCGCCAGGCCGCCCAGAATCCCGTTTCGGTACCGTGACAGGTAGCGAATCAGGGAGGGACGGAGGTCACTGGAGCAGCTCCATCGGCGTTTCTATACTTCCATCACCCTCAACGCGGTGGGTCTCGATGTCGCCTGCGCGCCTATACATCGTCGACGAACATGAATCGGTACGGCGCGCGCTGGTGGAACGCCTCGGCCAGTCCTCCGAGGTCCAGATCGCTGGCCACTCCGGCGACGCGCAGACGGCTTTGCGCGAATTGACTCAATCCCCTGTAGACGTCGTGCTTGTGGAAGTCAAACGCACGGATGGGATGGGCCTGGAGCTGGTCCGCCAGCTGGCCGATCGGGCGCATCCGCCGCGGCTGTACGTGCTGACGTCGTACCCGTCGGAGTGGGAAGAGCAGGCGGCACGGCGGGCCGGCGCCTCCGGCTACTTGCTCAAGGACATCGCCTCCGAAGAGCTGATCCGGCGGATTCTGGGCGACGCCGCGCCCGCCCACCAGGCGCGCTAGAGCTCGGGCTCGACTCTCCGCAGCACCAAGACGCTGTTCACCCCGCCGAAGCCAAATGAGTTGGACATCGCAATCCGCACATCGGCCCTTCGCGCCTGGTTGGGGATGTAGTCCAGGTCGCAGGCGGGGTCCGCCCTTCGATAATTGATCGTCGGCGGCAGGATTCCGCGCGTGAGGGCCAGAATGCACGCGGCCGCCTCGACCGCCCCGGCGGCGCTGGTCATGTGACCGGTCATCGACTTGGTCGAGCTGATCGGGAGGCGATAGGCGCGTTCGCCGAAGACGTGCTTGATGGCGTGGGTTTCGGCGACGTCGCCAACGGTCGTGCTCGTGGCGTGGGCGTTGATGTAGTCGACGTCCTGCGGCTGAAGGCCGGCTCGATCCAGGGCGCGCTGCATGGCGCGGGCCGCTCCCATGCCGTGCGGCTCAGGGGCGGTGATGTGGTGCGCGTCGGAGGTCGTGCCGTAGCCGATCAGCTCGGCGTAGACCGGCGCGCCGCGCGCTCGGGCATCGTCGAGCCGCTCGAGCACGACGACCCCGGCGCCCTCGCTGAGGACGAAGCCGTCGCGGTCGGCGTCGAAG
>DATIFK010000004.1:0-2529 GCA_035455265.1 Anaerolineales bacterium | reverse complement strand
CACGTCGCCGGCGGTCATGTAGTGGTCGACGGCTTCAGCCGTCGGTCCCTGCAGAACGATCCTGCCGCGATCCAGCACCAGGCAGCGTTCGGTCAGCCTCAGGATGGCCGACATGTTGTGGCTGACGAACAGGACCGTCCGACCTTCCTGGGCGACGCTGCTCATCTTCCCCAGGCACTTGCGCTGGAACTCGGCGTCGCCGACGGCGAGCACCTCGTCGACGATCAGGATTTCCGGCTCGAGGTGGGCGGCGACGGCGAAGGCCAGCCGCAGGTACATGCCGCTCGAGAATCGCTTGACGGGAGTGTCGATGAAGGTCTCGACCTCGGAGAAGTCGACAATCTCATCGAACTTCCGGTCGATCTCAGTCCTCTTCATCCCCAGGATGGCCCCGTTCAGGTAGACGTTCTCCCTGCCCGTAAGCTCGGGATGGAATCCCGTGCCGACCTCGAGCAGCGAACCGACACGGCCCTGAATCCGCGCCTGACCTTCGGTCGGGTCCGTGACGCGCGACAGCAGCTTGAGGAGCGTGCTCTTCCCGGCACCGTTGCGGCCGATGATCCCCAACACCTGGCCCCGCTCGACCTCGAACGACACGTGACGCAGCGCCCAGATCGTGTCGATGGGATCGGGAGGGGTCCGCCGCCCCAGGCGCATCACCGCCGAGGCGATCGCGTCGCGCAAGGTGCGGTAGCCGCTCGGCATCCCGCCGATGCGGTAGCGCTTCCCGATGTCGTCCACGCGGATGACGGCTTCGCTCATCTCAGACGATGTCCGCGAAGTAGCGTTCCATGCGGCGGAACACAAGCGCCCCCGAGACCAGCAGGAGAACACCGACCACCAAAGAAGCCACGAGCAGCCCGATGGGCGGCGCCCCTGCCCCAACGATGGCCCAGCGAAATCCCTGGACGACACCGGCCATGGGATTGAGACCGAAGAGGACTCGCCCGAGTCCCTCCGGGATGAGGGTGGTCGAGTACACGACCGGCGAGGCATACATCCACGCCTGGACCAGGAAGGGCGTCAGGTAGCCTACGTCGCGATAGGCCACGTTCAAAGCCGCCAGCCAGAAGCCGACTCCGAGCGACGCCAGCAGGGCAAGGGCGAGGAACAATGGGATGAGCCAGGCGGCCGGCGTCAGATGAATCCCGTAGTACGCCACCATCGCCAACAAGACCAGAAACGAGAGGGCGAAGTCGACGATCCCGGAAACGACCAGGGCCAGGGGGATCGCCATGCGAGGGAAGTACACCTTGGTGATGAGGTTGCTGCTGGCGACCAGGCTGTTGCCCGCCTTGGTGACGCCGTCCTGGAACAGCACCCACGGCAACAGTCCGGAGAAGTAGAAGACCGGCGGCGCGACCCCGTCGGTCGCCAAGCGCGCCAGGCCGGCGAAGATGACCGTGAAGACCACCATCGAGAGGAACGGCTTCAAGATCGCCCAGGCTGCGCCGAGCAAGGTTTGCTTGTATCTCACCTTGACGTCGCGCCAGATGAGGAAGTAGATCAGCTCGCGGTAGCGCCACAACTCGCCAAGGTTGGCCAGACTCCAGCCGCGCGCCGGCCGGATCCAGACGATCGGCTCGGGCGCGGCGGCCTCGACGGCGCGAGCGACAGCGGAGCTCAAACCCGACCTCCGGCTTCGGCCTGCGCTTGGCGGTACCACTCGACCGTACGGCGAAGACCTTCGGCGAGCGAAGTCCGGGCGACAAACCCGAAGCGTTCTCGGGCTCGCGAAGTGTCCAGTCCGCGGCGCGGCTGCCCGTTCGGCCGCGAGGTGTCCCAGACGATGCGACCCTCGAATCCGACCAGCCGGGCGATCCGCTCGGCCAGGTCGCGGATCGATATCTCTTCGCCTGATCCGAGGTTCACCGGGTCCGCATCGTTGTAGCGCTCAGCGGCGAGAAGGATGGCTTCGGCGGCGTCCTCGACGTACAGGAACTCGCGCGTCGGCGTACCGTCGCCCCACACGTCGAGTCGGTCCCGGCCCTTCTGGCGCGCTTCGAGGCACTTCCGGATGAGGGCTGGAATCACGTGCGATGTCTCCAGGTCGAAGTTGTCGCGTGGGCCGTACAGATTCACCGGGATGAGGTAGATGGCGTTGAAGCCATACTGAGCCCGGTAGGACTGAGCCTGAACCAGGAGCATCTTCTTGGCCAGTCCGTACGGCGCATTCGTCTCCTCGGGGTAGCCGTTCCACAGATCGTCTTCGCGGAACGGAACCGGAGTGAACTTCGGATAGGCGCACACCGTCCCCAGAGCGACGAACTTGCCGACCTTGGCTTTCCACGACTCGTGCATCATGTGCACGCCCATCACCAGGTTGTCGTGGAAGAACTCGGCCGGATGGGCCCGGTTGGCGCCGATGCCGCCGACATTGGCCGCCAGGTGGAGGACGATGTCCGGCTTCGCGTCGGCCAAGAGCCTTCGCACAGCGTCGGGATCGACCAGATCGTAGTCGCGCGAGCTCGGAGCGATGATCTGGCGCGCTCCGCGTCGGCGCAGTCCTTCGACGACGTACGAGCCGAG
>DATIFK010000003.1:0-21438 GCA_035455265.1 Anaerolineales bacterium | reverse complement strand
TCCTGAGCTGACCAGGATGCAGGTGCGGGCGATCTTCGAGGCGGCCTGCCGTTGCACCAAGGACGGCATCGACGTCCACCCGGAGGTCATGATTCCGTTGACGTCGCACGTCAACGAGCTCAAGATCCAACGCGAGGCGCTGGAGGCCGAGGGCCAGAAGGTCATGCAGGAGCAGGGGATGACGATCGACTACAAGTTCGGCACGATGATCGAGATCCCGCGGGCGGCCCTGACGGCCGACGAAATCGCTCGTTACGCCGAGTTCTTCTCCTTCGGAACGAACGACCTGACGCAGACCACCTTCGGCATCTCGCGCGACGACGCCGAGTCCGGCTTCCTGATGGAGTATCTGGACAAAGACATCCTTCCGGAGAATCCCTTTGCCAGCATCGACGAAGCCGGCGTGGGCAAGTTGATGGAGATGGGCGTCCGTCTGGGGCGAAAGACGCGCAAGGGGTTGGAGGTCGGGATCTGCGGCGAGCACGGCGGCGATCCGAAGTCGATTTGGTTCTGCCACAAGATCGGGCTGAACTACGTGTCGTGTTCGCCCTTCCGCGTGCCGATCGCGCGCCTGGCGGCGGCTCAGGCGGCGTTGGGGGAGACGAACCCCGACAAACAGCCGCGAGGGAGCGACGATGGCCCGGTCGTTCCGCCCGAGGCGCTTGATTCAGAACGAGGTTGGATGGCGGCGAGGTTGGCCGTCGCGTGCAGGGGCACGGCATGCCGTGCCCCTACGAGGTCGGTGAGAGGCGACGCACCCTAACCCGGGAACAGCGCCAGCCTCAAGTATTGCGTCCCCAAGTACAGCATGAAACCACCGGTCAGGTAAAGAAGGATCTGATAGCGGCGCGGCGTGAGCCAGCGCGAGCCGGCGCCGATCGCCGCTGCCAATCCAGTGTCCCACGCCAAGTCGGCTGTCATGTGGCCGAGGTAGAAGGCCGCCACGCCGGCCGCCACAGTCACCTGCGCTTGAGCCAGGTACCCGGCCGCAACGGTCACCCACCACGCGTACCAAAATGGGTTCGAGACCGTGGCCAGCATTCCGGCGAGGGGAAGGGCGAGGCGCCGCTGAGGGCCGTTGGCTTCAGCTGTCGGCATGCGGATCGTGCGATTCCAGGCCCCCAACACGTAGGAGCCTCCCAGGAGCAGCAGGACGACACCGCCCGCCAGGCCAAGGCCGCGCCTCAATGAGCCCGAGCCCAGTGCGCCGGCCAGACCCCAGCCCAGCAGGATAACGAGGACCAACTCGAGCGCCACGTGACCGAGGGCGATCAGAGCCCCCGCTCGCCAGCCGCGCCGCGGCGCTTCCGACACAATGGCGGCGGTCACCGGCCCAGGAGATACGACCGCCGCAGCAGACAAAGCCAGGGAGAACCCCATCAGGCCCAGAAACGTGCCGGGCACGGCGTCCATAGTAGACGATTGTACGACTAGGTCCGGATGTAGCGGTGGACGTCGGGGAAGACGAGACTGCGCCGTTCGCCGCGCGTCAACGCGGCCCGGTTGGCTGCTTCGAAATTGCTGTGGAGCTCGCGCATCGCCCGCACCTGCCAGGCAGGAGGATCCTGGGAGAACACGACCAATGCCGCAGTGAAGTTGCCCGGAACCAGAAGGAGGGCGGACCCGTCCTCGCCTTGGGTCGCCATCATCCGGCCCGGCGCCGACGGTTGGCCCTGTCCGAAGGTGCGAAGCAAGGACATGGCCTCCTCGGCCGATCGCGGAACGCTGCCTTCGGCAAACAACCGTTCTCGCGTTTGCAGATCATAGAGGGAGAAACTCCGGCACACCGCTTCGTTGAGCTGCAGCAGGAAGGACGTCTTGCCTTCCTCCAGCACGACCTTCCAGCGGTCGCTCTCGGGGTGCGCTTGCTGCAGGCGGATCGCGACGTCGCGCTGATCGAGGTAGTGCTTCTTGATCGCCCGGTACTGGGCGTTGTTGACTCGCCCGGCGTGGAAGTCCTCTTCCAGCTTGGCCAGCTTCTGGTCCAGCGTCGTCAGCATCTGGGCCAGCTCGGGCATGACGTCGGTCGATTGCAGCAGTGTTTCCGTGCCGGGTTTAGGCCGCAAGGGGGCGGTCGGGATCTTATTGGGTGCAGCCTCGGCTGGAGGAGCCTTCCCCTGAACGAAAGGCGAGACCGCCTGCCTCGTCAGACTCTCCAGACGCGACAACTGCTCCCGCAGAAGTTCACGGACAGCTCGGAGCTGGCCGACACTGATGCTGCCGTCGCAGAACGCAATCGCCGCGTCGATGAGCCGGGAACGCGCCTTCTCGACGCGGTCTTCCGCCTCGTTAATGGCGCGGTCCCGCGCCTCGGGCGACTGGGAGCCCTGCGGCGGTTTGTGGCCGCGCGGCGACTCAGCCTGTTGGTCCACCAGGCTCTCGGTCGAACTTGCCATAATTCGATACTACACGCACGGCTCCCATCCGTTGAGAGGACGCTGGTACCAACGTCCTCCCCGTGCACGGAGGATGCCACTCGTGAAGGGGCCCGGCGAAGGGTGGGGTATACTCGGCCGCTGACGACGGGCGGGCCGGCTCTGAGGCCGCCCGATCGTGGAGGAATGTTCGGATGACCTTGCGCCCCTCGCCTGCGAGAGCGGGGCTTATCCTTCTTCTGGGCTCCATCCTGGCTGCGGGCTGCGGTCTCGGCGGCGCGCCAGCCACACCGACGATCAGCAGCGACGATGTCCTTCGCACCGCCCAGGCTTACGCGGAGGCCACCCGGCGGGCCGTGACGCCCACACCGTCAGAGACCCCCGTCCCGCCTTCCGCCACCATCCCTCCCGCCACGTCCACGCCGACCGCGACGGCGACACCGAACTTCCCTGTTGTGACGGCGAAGTACAACGTCGCCGTGCGCAGCGGCCCTGGTGAGGAGTATCCGGCCATCGATCTGTTCCTACAGGGCCAGACGGCGCAGGTCTTCGGGCGTATCGACGACACGCCCATCGGCACGTGGTGGATGATCCACCGAATCGGCCAGGGTCTGGACGGTTGGGTGTGGGGCGGGGCGACCGACCTGTCGGGAGGCGAGGGTGGTATCCCGATCCTGACCCCGCCGCCGACGCCGGAAGACTGAATGACCCTCACCCCTCGCCCCTCTCCCGCACTGCGGGAGGGTTTGGGGTGAGGGAAACTAACTCTCCCCGAACTTGATCCCCTGCGCCAGCGGCAGATCGCTGGACCAGTTGATGGTGTTCGTCTGCCGGCGCATGTATGCCTTCCAGGCGTCCGAGCCGGACTCGCGGCCGCCGCCCGTTTCCTTCTCTCCCCCGAACGCTCCGCCAATCTCCGCGCCCGATGTGCCGATGTTGACATTGGCGATGCCGCAATCGGAGCCGGCGGCCGACAGGAACCGTTCGACGTTGCGCAGTCCGTCGCTGAAGATGGCGCTCGACAATCCTTGCGGAACGTCGTTGTGCAGGGCGATGGCCTCGTCGATGGTCTCGTACTCGAGAAGGTAGAGGATGGGAGCGAACGTTTCTCGCTTGACGATGTCCGTTTGCGCCGGCATTCTCACGATCGTCGGCTCGACGAAGTTCGGTCCCAGCTTGGGCAACGTGCGACCGCCGCACAGGATGCGCCCGCCGTCGCGCTGGGCTTCCTCCAGCGCCGCCAGCATCTCCTCGATGGCCGTCGGGTCGACCAACGGGCCCATCAACGTCCCCGGATCGAGCGGATCACCGATGCGGACCTGGCCGTAGGCCTGCGTCAGGCGCCGGCTGAGTTCATCCGCGATGGACCGCTGGGCGATGATGCGCCGCGTCGTGGTGCACCTTTGCCCGGCGGTTCCGACGGCGCCGAACAGGATCGCCCGCGTCGCCAGATCGAGGCTGGCATCCTCAGCGACGATGATGGCGTTGTTGCCCCCGAGCTCCAAGATCGTCCGGCCGAAGCGTCGGGCGACACTCTCGGAGACACGGCGACCGACGTCGGTCGATCCGGTGAAGGAAATCAGCGGCACGCGGCGGTCGTTCAACAGGAGGTCGCCGACCTCGCGGCCCGTCCCGATAACCAGATTGAACAACCCCTGGCGGCCGAGGTCGGCCATGACGCGGTTGGCCAGATGTTGGATGGCGATGGCGGTGAGGGGCGTGTACGATGACGGTTTCCAGATCACCGGATCGCCGCAGACGCTGGCCACTGCGGCGTTCCATGACCAGACGGCCGCCGGGAAGTTGAAGGCGGTGATGACTCCGACCGGGCCGAGAGGATGCCACTGCTCGTACATGCGATGGCGCGGCCGTTCCGAATGCATCGTCAGGCCGTAGAGCTGGCGCGACAGACCGATAGCGAAATCGCAAATGTCGATGACTTCCTGAATCTCCCCGCGGCCCTCGACCTGGATCTTCCCCATCTCCAGGCTCACCATGTCACCCAGCGGCTCTTGATGATCGCGGACCAGGTTGCCGAAGTCCCGGATGAATTGCCCGCGCACGGGGGCGGGCGTTTCGCGCCAATCCAGGAAGGCTGCCTGGGCACGCTCCACGACACGCTGGTAACCGTCGGCGGTGCACTGAAGGACGCGAGCGATCGGCTCTCCCGTCGTCGGGTTGTAGGAAATCAGCTCCTTGCCTTTCGCCTCACGGACCCATCCGTCCGGGCCGGAGCAGGCGCCGGGGTTGACGGCGTCGATGTGAAGCTTCTCGAGGAGGGATTTGTCGTCCATACACGCACCTAGGTCAATCGGGGTGAGGAGTCTAGCACGCGGAACGAACAGCCATCAGCCATGCGCTATTCGCTATCCGCTATCCGTTGCCAGCCATCAGCGCTCGGCAGTCAGCCATCCGTTGATGTCGCTCGGTACCCTTGACGGCGAGGATGCGACGTCCACGGCGGCCGACACATACCGTTGGCTGCGAGCAGGTCCACTGGCCCCTGCCCCTGGCCCCGCGTTACTGCTCGCTTCGCTGACTCTGCAGCATTCTCACCAGCGAGCCCCGCGCCAACAGGTCGGAGCTGACCATCCCGTTGACCTGGCCCCCTTCGACGACGGGCATTGCCGAAATCTGATTCAGCTCCAGCTTGCGCAAGACTTCCAGCAGAGTGTCGCTCGGCTCCGCAGAAATGACCTTGCGGGTCATGATCGTTTCGAGGGGCGTCGTGGAGGGGATCTTGTCGGCCGTGGCGCGCATGAAGTCCCACTCTGTCACCACCCCGACCAGCGACTGTCGATCGTCGACGACGGCCAGGATCGGGCATCCACATTCGACCAAGTGCCGGGCGGCGGCTTCGATGGTCGAGGAGGCGGCGATCAAGGGCATCGGCTCGAGCACATCGGCGGCCGTGCGGTCGCTCTCGCGCGACGCCATTCGCCGGACGCTGATGCGTTCGGCCGCCTGGCAGGGCAGCAAATCGTCATCGGCCGCCAGGGCTTCGACGAGCTCGTGCATGTTGCGGCGGATTACGGCGTCGCGGGCCGCCTCATCGGCGAGGCGGCGCCGCTCCGCCAATGCCTCGAAGGCGCCGCGGTGTTCGTCGAGCCATTCCTGGACGCGCTGGCGATCGCCGAGCATGGCCTCCGGGATGCGGAGGTCTGGCGGCGTCTTGAGGATCCGTTCCTGAGCGGCAAAGATGACGCCGCCCGAGTTGACCAGATAGTCCGTGGCGATCAGGATGCCGCGTTCCCGGTAGACGGCGCGCTCCATGCGCGCTCGCGATCGGCGTCGGGCCGGGTCGGGGGAGTACGTGTTGGCCCCTTCCACGATGACCGACCAGCGGCCCATCCGATCGACGGTCATGGCCGGGCCGCTGGCGGCATCGGTGTCGAGGTAATTGGCGACCGGGGCCGCCGGGATCAGGCAGAAGGCCGACTCGCGGAGCAGGTCGTCCGGGGCCGTGCTGACCTTGAGGGAGGCCGACGGTCCTTCCAGCAGCTTCTGGCCAAAGCGGCGCGTGACCAGCCCGTGCTGCCGCCAAAGCCCGAACAACTCGTCGACCGGCAGGCCGGCAGGGTCGAACAGATATCCCTGCTCGTCGCTGATGCCCACCACGCGCGCCTGCGGCCAGCGCTGCCGCAGCGTACGGGCGGCGTGGGCGCCAACGGCGCCGAAGCCCTCGATGAGCACGGCCACGTCCGACGCCGGGGGGATCTCAAGCGCCGAGAACATCGGCAGCTGCCGCAGCCGTGGCATTTCCTCCAGCAAAGCCTCCAGGGCGATGATCGTCCCGCCGCCGGCCGCGCCCAGCTGATCGATGCGGTTGCCGCCCATATCCGACGGCTTCGAAACCGCGCTGTCGAGGCCGTTCTCGATGGCGACCGTCTTCATGTCGGCATCGTTCGTCCCGACGTCCGGTCCGGGGATGTAGATCTCGCGGTACTTGCGCAGAAGACGGGCGAATCCACGCACGACCTCGGTGTGGGCGTCCGCATCGAGATCGCGGCCGGCGACAATTCCGGCCTTGCCGCCGCCGAAGGGCAGCTGTGCGGCGGCGTTCTTGAGGGTCATGCCGCGTGCCAGGTTGTGGACGACCGCCGGCGTGATCGTCGGCAGCATGCGGATCCCGCCCATCGACGGCCGGCCCATGGCCAGGTTGTCGACGACGAGGTAGCCGCCAATCTCGATCGCGGCCTTCTCGTCCCACAGACACACGACCAGCTGCGGCCCGAGCGAATCGACTCCGATCCCCAGGCGCCCCAGCTGCTCGACGTCCAACGGGCTGAACTCGAGGTAGGCGCGGCCGTTGTCGTGGGTCAGGCGCGTCTGCCAGGTGCGCTCGGGGAGGCGTTCGCGCAGGAACGCCTCCATCGCCTGCGGGATCATACGCGCCTCCGCCTCGAGGCGGGCGTCATCGGTGGAGCAGGCCGGCGGCGACGAACGACAATCCGTGCTCGGTCAGGGCGCGCGCCGTCGCATTGGTCGAAGCGACCTTGTCGAGGAAGTTCTGCGTCAGGGCATCCCATTCGCCGCTGTCCAGGATCTCCCTGCGTTCGCGGAAGTAGTCGAGGATGTCCGATGGGTGTTGGCGCGTCGGCTCGAGCTCCGGTTCGCCGCCCTCGTGTTTGGCGCTGATGTTGGCGACATGATCGGCCAGGGCGACCAGTTCGCTGCGCCGGTTGTACGGCTGCCGGACGATACTCTTCCATGTTTCGGTGATGTGGTGTTCGAAACGCACAACGTCCTCGAAGCCGAGTGCCTTGCGAAACTGTGCCGTGATCTCCATCGTCTTGTTGTCGACGGAGTTGCTCCAGTTGAAACCGACCAGCGGCGACGTTCCGTCGTTGCGAGCGAAGAGCTTGGCGCCGATCAGAGTCCACAGGGCGGCGTAGGGGTTGTCGTTGCCGACGAAAACGGAGATCTTGAACTCGATGTCGACGCCGAGCCGATGGAGCAGGTAGCCGAGCAGGATCGTGCCCGAGTTGACGTTCAATACCTGGCGGACGCCGTAGGTCGTGTAGTAGTAGAGGTACTCGTCCAGCCACTGCAGGGCGTGTTCGTTGGGCTGACCCACGCCGCCGAAGTAGCCGGTGATCGTTTCGGGCCCGCCCAGGTGGACGTTCGAGCCGTCGGTCCCCTTGGTGTCGAGCGTCTCGACGAACGAGGCGCCGATGATCTGCATCGCCGCGGCGAAAGCCGGCAGGTCGCCGTCGGCTTCCTGCTCCTTCATCTTGCGCACACGGATGAAGCGCCCCGGCATCAGGCTATGCTCGTCGAGAGCGCGCCGGGCGGCGAGGAGAATCCACGAGAAGTACTGAGCGGCGCTGACCTCCAGCGTGACGGCGAACTCATCGAGGAACTGCATCGACTGGGCCCGGTCGCCGAGGACCTTCTTGCGGTAGTCGGCCACGCTGATGAATGACCCGCGGTCGCGCTGCTCGGCAAGCCAATCGAGCTCACGCGCATATTCGGGGTGGGTGGCAGCCACCCGTTTCAGCAAGACGGGAAGACGGGTGGCCTCCGCCGCCTTACGGTTGATCTCTTCCGGAGTGCCGTAACGCGCCACGACGTCGAGGAAGTCCTGGACGACCCTCTGGTCGGCGGCCGTCAGGATGTGATTCAGATCATCGATTCGATCGGGTGGAATGCGCAGGCGGGAACGCAGATCTTCGGCCATGGATCACCTCTGCGCCGGCCCGAGCAGGCCGAGCAGGTCCTGGTACTCGTCGTCCGGCATGCCGAACCAGTTGTCGGGTTGGGGGAACTGCCGCTGCCTGACTTCAGCGGCGTACTGCTTGAGTCCGTCGAGGATGACCTGCCCCGCTTCGCCGAAGACCTTGGCCATGCGCGGTTTGAAGCGCGGGAACAGGCCGAACATATCGTGGTAAATGAGGAGCTGGCCATGGGCTTGCGGGCCGGAGCCCAGGCTGATGATGATGCAATCCTCCGCTCTCTCGGTGATCAGCTGGCACACGCGATCCGGGACCATTTCGAGCAAGACGGCGAAGGCCCCGGCTTGCTCGAGGGCCTTGGCGTCGTCGATGATCTTCTTCGCCTGACGGGCGCCCTTGCCCTGGACGCGGAAACCGCCGAGCGCGCTGACGCTTTGCGGGGTCAGGCCGAGATGGCCCATGGCGGGGATGCCGGCGGCAACGATCCCGGCGATTCGATCGGCCATCTCGATCCCGCCTTCGAGCTTGATGGCGTCGCAGCCGGCCTCGGCCATGAAGCGCCCGGCATTGCGGATGGCGCCTTCGACCGACGGCTGGTAGGACATGTAGGGCATGTCGCCGATCAGCCAGGCTGTCGGGGCGCCGCGCCGCACCGCCTGCGCGTGTCGAATCATGTCCTCCATCGTGACCGGCAGCGTACTCTCGTAGCCGAGCATGGTCATGCCCAGGCTGTCCCCGACCAGGATCATGTCGATCCCGGCCTCTTCTTGGAAGTGGGCCGTCGGGAAGTCGTAGCAGGTCAGCATCGTGATGGGCTCGTTGGACGCCATCTTCTGGAAGAGGGAGGGCAGGGTGACCTTCTTGCGGTCCGCCATCGGCGGCCTCCGTCGACGCGTGGGCGCGGCAAACGCGCCCGGGCGACGCGTTTCGCCGGCTATGCAAGTCTTGTCCGAAGTCTAGAAGGGGGGCCAGGGGGCGGCAAGTGCCATCCGTCCCCTTCAGGCGAGTGCTTCCCTACCGGTGTTCGGCGGACGGCGCGGCGTCGTCGGCGAGCAGGGTTCCCGGCGTCCCGCCCAACAGCGCCTCGCGCAGCGCACCCGGTTCCTCGGCCGAGAAGACGCGGACCTCGAGCCCCGGCAGCGATCGCGCCAGGGCCAGCCCGTGACGGACCTTGTCGGCCATCCCTCCGGTGACATCTGTGGCCGACGAGCCTCCGATCGCGAGGCGCGCCAGGTCCGTGGGCCGAATCTCTTCCGCGACCTTCGTGTTGCGGGGGAAATCGAGGTACACGCCCCGGTCGATGCCGGCCAGCAGGACGCGTTGCGGCTGCAGCCGCGGCGCCATGTAGGAGAAGACGCGCTCGGTTGAGAGAATCGTCGTCCCCGAATGCTCGTCGAAGGCGACATCCCCTTGCACTACGGGCAGCAGGCGGACTTCGATCGCCCGGCGGATGGGCTCCACAGCCAGTTCGACGATGTCGCCATCTCGGACTCGCGCGGAGGCCGAAGGCGGGAACGAGAGTGCGGGCAGGCCGGCGCCGATCAGCGCGTCGATGACGAGACGGTTCAGGAGATTGGCCGACCGCCACACCTCGGCCAGGCCGACCCAATCTTCGCCCCCAAGGTGAGTCCGGTGCCGCGAGGCCGCGCTGTGCCCGAAGGACCCCGAGCCGTGCCCCACGAGGATCTCGAGGAGTGGGTCGGCCCGGCGGGCGTCGGCGATCTCGGCCGCCAGGCGATCGAGAACATCGCCTCGCGCCGTGTTCGCGCGATCCTTGAAGGTGATGAGGGAACCTCCGAGCTTGAGAAAGATCATGGGTCGACCCGCGTCGTGATCACATGGGTTGCGCCGGCGGCTTGAAGCGCCTGGGCGACTGCCGGCGCCGCAGCCTCGGGAACGATGGCGATCATGTGTCCGCCCATGCCGCCGCCGGAGAGCTTGGCACCGTAGGCCCCCGAGTCTCGAGACGCCAGGACGAGCCGATCCAACTCCGGCGAGGACACACCGAGCCACTCGAGATGGGTTTGATTCTCGTTCATGAGCAGTCCCAACCCCTCCGGTTCGCCGGCCTCGAGCCTGGACCTGGCTCGGCGCACCAGGTGGGCGATGTCGTCGAAGACCCGCTCCACGCCGGTCCGGTCGGCTTCCCAGCGCCGACGGACGTGAGCCACTGCGACGGCCGTCGAGGCGGCGCGTCCCGTGTCCGCAATGACGAGATGGACGGCGGCGCCGACGGAGAGGGTCTCCGGCTTTGAGCCGCGGACGAAGTAGACCGGCCGGTCGAAAGCGATGACGGTGTTGTCGATGCCCGAGGGGGTACCGTGATGAAGCTTCTCTACTTCGAACGCGAGCTCCGAGACCGCCTGCGCGTCGAGCGGGCGGCCCAGGTGTCGGCTGAGGCCGCGCGCCACCGCCACCGACACGGCCGCTCCCGAACCGAGCCCAGAGGCGATGGGAATGGTGGAGTCAATCCGAACCGAGATCGACCGGCCGGCCAGACCCTCGACAGCCTCCAATGTTCTTCGGGTGATTTGGGAAAGAGGGTCATCGGCCCCCATCTCGCTCAGCCATGCGCGCAGCCCCATGGTCGGCGAGTCGATGAGGACGTCGTCGCGACGGCCGTCTGGCAATTCCTCGACGTCCACAACGGCCTGAACCTGGCGGACGGGAACGGCGATGGCGGGCCGGCCGTAGACGACGGCGTGTTCGCCAAGGAGGATGATCTTTCCCGGCGCGGCGGCCCGCGTCATGTCCCCAGGTACAGGACGGCGGCCGCGGCCACTCCCCACAACAGGACCGTGGCGAGCAAGGGGCGATCCGACATCAGGAGGTCTTCCGGCGCTCCCCCGGCGTCTTTCACCTGGGAGAGCCACACGTAGCGGAACAGTCCGTAGATGACGAACGGGATCGTCAACATCATCAGATTGTTGTCGGGCAGGTTCTCGGCGGAGAAGGTGTACAGCGAGTAGGCCATGATCGTCGAGCTGGAGACGATGACGAGGAGCTGATCGAGCAGAGGAATGGTGTATCCGTCCAGCACGCGCCGGTGCTGGCCGGCGGAATCGGCGAGGAGCTTGAGCTCGGCGCGGCGCTTCCCCAGGGCCAGGAACAGGGCCAGCAGCGTCATGCACAGGTACAGCCAGGGCGAGAAGCGCTCCACCGTGATCAGAGTCTCACCCGCGGCGACGCGCAGCACGAATCCGGCCGCGACCAGGAAGACATCGATGATCGGGACATGCTTCAAGCGAAGCGAGTAGACCAGGTTGAGGACGAGATAGGAGACGACGACTGCCGTGAACGCGCCGGAGAGGGCCAGGCTTGCAGCCAGTGTGACGAGGACCAAGATCGCCGCGGCCGCCCTGGCGACGGGCACGGACAACGCCCCGGAAGGGAGCGGCCGCATGCGCTTGACCGGGTGGATGCGGTCTTCCTCGATGTCCGCCAGGTCGTTGATGAGGTAGACCGCGCTGGAGGCGAGGCAGAAAACGACGAACCCGGCGGCGGTCCGGAACAGGGGACCCAGATGGGCCAGTTGGCCGTCGAAGACGAGCGCGGCGAAGATGAATCCGTTCTTCAGCCATTGCCGCGGCCGCAAGGACCGGATCAACGCTCCGAGCATGGCGGGGATGATAGCAGGGAGGGAGCGGCCGGGCAAGGAGCGAGGGCGCGCGGAGAGGCGAAGTAGAATCGGCACGTGCTGGCGTCGATGGGGACCGTTCGCTCGAACGCTTCAACCTCCCCGGCTAGCACGAACCATCCGTTGGCAGCACCATGCGTCGTGGAGGTCGCCGATTCCTGATTCCACGTATCCGCCGCTGAGGGGATCGGAGGACGTGCTCCAATTCACGCCCTTCCCGCATTCGACGGGTCTCCCGCCCGTCGAAACGACGCGTCTCGATGGGGCCTACGCCAGGTTCGACCCCCGGCCAATCACCCTCGCTATCGCCATCCTCTGGGTCTCTTCTTGCGCGCCCGTGACAGCGCAACCCACGGGCAGCGTCGCGACGCTGCTGTCACAACCCGAGCCGCCAGCAGCCACGCTCAGCCCACCGGCGCCGCCGCTCGCGATCGGGCCACTGGAGGCCAATGAAGTTGAGCTCTATGCGCTGCTCGAACTCGACCTGCACACCACCGCGGCTGCCGACAACCCGTACGATCCTGAGGAACTTGACCTTCGCGTCGATTTCACTTCGCCCTCTGGCGCGATCGTCGACGTAGGGGCTTTCTGGTATCAGGATTTCGAACTGCCCTACGTCACCCCAACGGGAGATCCTGGTTGGAAGGTTCGATTCACGCCAACGGAGACCGGAACCTGGACGGCCGTCGCTCGGATTCCAGCCCGAGGGATCGAGAGCGATCCGGTCGAATTCGACGTCGTGCCGTCCGATGATCCCGGATTCGTCCGCGTGCATCCGGACCATCCGCGCTACCTGGCCTTCGACAACGGAGACTTCTTCTTCCCCATCGGGCTCAACATCGCCTGGTGGACAGGCTCGGGCGACGCGCTGACGGACTACCGAAGATGGATGGGGCCCTTCGCCGCCAACGGCGGGAACACCATCCGGGTGTGGATGGCCGATTGGTCGTTCGCCCTCGAGGGCAATGACACGCGTCTGGGAGACTACGACTATCGTCTCCGGCGTGCCTGGCTGCTGGACCAGATCTTCGACATGGCTGACAGTCTCGACATCTACATCGACCTCGTCCTCTTCAACTGCGCCGACTACAACGACTGGCAGACCGACGGCTGGAGTCACAACCCCTACAACGCCGCCCGCGGCGGGCCGCTCGAAGCCCCGGGGCAATTCGTCACGGATGCCGAAGCGCGGGCCCTGACGCAACGGAAGCTCAATTACATCGTCAACCGATGGGGCTACTCGCCGCGCCTGCTCGCATGGGAGTGGTGGAACGAGGTCAACCTGGCCCCGTTCTCCGACGAGGCATTGATCGCCTGGCTGCAAGAGATGACGGCCTATCTCCGAGCGCGGGACGTCAACCGCCATCTGACCACCAACAGCTACGCCATTCGAGATCTCTCGCCCATCTGGTCGTTGCCCGAACTCGACGTCATCCAGAAGCACGAGTACAGCGATCAGACCGGCGCAACCGATCGGGATCTCGCCGGACGGGCGGCGGGCGACTTCCGGAGGCTGGCCGGAAGCGCGCCTCCGAAGCCGATCCTTCTCGGTGAGTTCGGCTACGGCGGGGAGGACCGCGGCGGCTTCATCGAGAGCACCGGGATCCATTTGCACAACGGTCTGTGGTCGACAACGTTCGTCGGCTATGCCGGGAGCGGGATGTACTGGTTCTGGGATATCTACATCGAGTCCCACGGGCTGTGGTACCACTACCGAGGCCTGGATCGCTTCCTGGAGGATGTTGACCTCTCCGCCTACGAGCCGTTCTCTCCACTGGACATCTCCGGGTCGGGGACCGCCGCCGATGACGCCGTTGGGCTTGGGATGCGGGGAAAGGACGTTCTTGTGTGGCTGCGCAGCCGCGCCTACACCGTGCAAGCAGCCGAAGCGGCGCGCCTACGCGCCGGCTCCCCATCAACCTTCTTCTACAATCCGCCCGTGATCGAGGGGCTGACACTCAGACTGCATGACATGATGGACGGGGCTTACTCGATCGAGTGGTACGACCCCCAGACAGGCAACTGGCTCGAGCCTGCTGCCGCGACGGCGCGGGACGGGCTCCTTGTCGTCCCGATCCCATCGACGCGACGCGACTTGGCCGCCAAGATCGTCCGCCAACCCTGAGGCAAGGCCGCGGGAACGAGGCGCGGTCCTGCAGCGTCTTTCCACAAGGCCCGAGTCAGGTGAACTGGGCGACCCTGTAACCAAGGAGGAGGTAGGATGACCGCTCGATCGAACGCATCGGTCCGTTCCATCGCGTTCTTCGCCGTGTTCCTCAGCGCCTGTGGGCTTCAGCCATTGTCGCCGACGCCAACAGTACCGGCATCGGTCCCAGCAGACTTCCAGGTCACCATCGAGCGCGGTCCGTGTTTCGGTGCCTGCCCGGTGTACAACCTGACCGTCGGCGCCGACGGCTCAGTCGAATATGAGGGGATTCGGTTCGTTGGCGTGGAGGGTGTGCGAACGACCCGATTGAGCGAGGACGAAGTCAAAGCCCTGGTCGCTGCCGTCGTCACGGCGGACTTCTTCCGGTTGGCCGATCGCTATGAGGTCCAGGTCACGGACCTGCCGTCGATCGACACGACCGTAACGATGGATGGCCGGACCAAGGGCGTGTACCACTATGGCCTGGGCTGCGGTACGGAATACGACCAGGCGCCTCAGGCCCTGTGCGATCTGGAGGCGCTGCTCGAGGGAATCCCTTTGGCCAACGGGTGGGTATCCGCGCCGTAGAGGCGTTCCAGACGGCCCATTCCAATCTCCGATCCGGTCACTCGTCCCCAGGCTTCGGCCGCCGACACACCGAGTCTCCGACTCGAATCGGCAGTCTATAATCACCGAAGCCGCCCGTCCGGCGAGGTGCGATGTGACTGCCTATGTCATCGTGGACATCGATGTGACCGATCCGGCCGCGTACGAGGGGTACAAGAAGGTCGCCCCGGCAACTGTCGCTTCCTTTGGAGGGAAGTACCTGGCTCGGGGCGGGGCGACAGAGGTCCTGGAAGGGGAGTGGCACCCTCACCGGCTCGTCATCCTGGAGTTCGGATCGTCTGCACGAGCGAAGGAGTGGCTCCATTCTTCGGAATACGCGCCGGCCCGCCAGCAGCGTCACAAGGCGGCGCGCAGCAACATGGTCGTCGTCGAAGGCGCCTGACGGAAACGGCCGCTCTCCGCGTGGAAGGCAACGCTTCTAGCCGTCGGCTGAAGCCGGGGCAGCCAGTTCCCTGCTCTCGTTGTCGCGGCACCGGATGACAAGAGGGCGCGCCGCCTCGAAGCCCGAGAAGCGCCTCCGCCTCGATGCGGCATTGCTCGAGCTGGGCCTGGCGGAGAGCCGCGCCTCAGCCCAACGCCTGATCCTCGCCGGCGAAGTCCGCGTCGACGGGGAACCGGCCGCCAAAGCTTCGCAGCTGGTGGCGGCAGACGCCCGTCTGGAGGTCCTGCGCCCGCCGCCCTACGTTTCGCGCGGCGGCGACAAACTGGCAGCGGCCCTGGCGGGCTTCGGGCTCGACGTTACAGGGAAGGTCTGCGCCGACGTGGGGGCCTCCACAGGCGGATTCACCGATTGCCTGCTGCAGCGCGGAGCCGCCCGCGTGTTCGCCATCGACGTCGGGCACGGCATCCTCCACTGGAAGTTGCGCCAGGATCCGCGCGTGACGGTGATGGAGCGCACCAACGTTCGCTACCTTGGCGACCTGGAGACTCCCATCCAAGTCGCCACAATCGATGTGGCCTTCATCTCGCTCCGCCTGGTCCTGCCCGTCGTCTCCGGTTGGCTGGTTCCGTCCGGGGATGTCGTGGCCCTGGTGAAGCCTCAGTTCGAGGCTGGCCGCCGACTCGTCGGCAAGGGCGGCGTCGTGCGGGACCCCACAGTACACCGTCAGGTGCTGGAGGCGATCGCGGCGGAGATGAAGGAGGCAGATCTCGGTGTGCAGGGAGTCATCCGCTCACCCCTGCGCGGTCCGAAGGGGAACTTGGAGTTCTTGATGTGGGCGGTAAAGGGCGGCCCGACCAACGAAGGCCTGCAAGGACGGATCGAGGCCGTGAGCAGTGCCCAATGACCGCCAGCCTCGGGCCGCCAGACTCCAGCCGCCAGACTCCAGCCGCCAGCCTCGAGCCTCCAGCCACCAGCCACCAGCCCGCGGACTCTCGCCCGCCGCGTGCCCGGAGCGCAGCATGGGGTGGCAAATCTCATACCCTTCGGGGCATGGTTGCTATTCGGAGTGACGGGAGCAGCCGAGGGGTCAGATTGCCGCGCCGCATTTCGCCGGCTCGCACCACGGAATAGTGTTGGCTCGCATCGGAAACTGGTGACTGGGAACTGGAGACTGGGAACCGGGACCTGGCCACCGGCCACTGACCTCTGAACGTGTATACTTCGCGAGCCCATGGACGCCAGCCGCATCCGCAACTTCTGCATCATTGCGCACATCGACCACGGCAAGTCGACGCTGGCGGATCGATTGCTGCAGCTCACCGGCACGATCTCCGATCGCGAGATGACCGAACAGGTCCTCGACAGTATGGACCTGGAACGCGAAAAGGGCGTCACGATCAAAGCCTCTGCGGTGAGGATGTCGTACCGCCGGGGCCCCGACGATGTCTATGAGCTCAACCTGATCGACACGCCAGGGCACGTGGACTTCGGGTACGAGGTCAGCCGGGCGTTGGCGGCCTGCGAAGGCGCGCTGCTGGTGGTCGACGCGACCCAGGGTGTCGAGGCCCAGACCCTGGCCAACCTCTACCTGGCGCTCAACGCCGATCTGGAGGTCGTGCCGATCATCAACAAGATCGACCTGGCGTCGGCGCGGCCCGACGAAGTGGCGGCGGAGATCCATCACCTGTTGGGCACACCGCCGGAGGACATCCAGCGCATCTCGGCCAAGGAAGGCACCCATGTCGAGCGCGTGCTGGAGTCGATCGTCGACCGAATCCCGGCGCCGAAGGGCGACCCCGACCTCCCGCTGCGGGCTCTGATCTTCGATTCGCACTACGATCCATACAAAGGCGTCATCGCCTATGTGCGGATCGTCGAAGGACGGGTGCGGGCCGGTGACGACGTCCGCATGCTGGCGACGACCGCCACAACGAAACCTCTGGAGGTCGGCTTCTTTGCACCGGGGCTGGCTCCGGTGCCCAACCTGAGCGCCGGTGAGGTCGGCTACGTGGCGACAGGGTTGAAGAGCGTGCGCGAGTGCCGCGTGGGAGACACCATCGTCGCCACGGCCGACCTCGATGCGCGCCCCTTGCCGGGCTATCAACACCCCAAGCCGATGGTCTTCGCCGGTTTCTACCCCGTCGAAGGTGAGGACTACGCCAACCTCAAGGATGCCCTCGAGAAGCTCCAGCTGAACGACGCCTCCCTGGTGTTCGAGCCGGAGACGTCGCAGGCGCTCAACTTCGGCTTCCGCTGCGGGTTTCTCGGGATGTTCCACATGGAGATCGTCCAGGAGCGTCTTGAGCGCGAGCACGATCTGGATCTGATCGCAACCGCTCCTTCCGTGGAGTACGAAGTCGCCAGGATCGACGGCGCCGTCCAGCAGATCGACTCGCCGGCCGATCTCCCCGACCCGAGCCTGATCCTGGAAGTGCGCGAGCCCTGGATGCGAATCCAGATCTTCACGCCGGAGGCCTACTACGGCACGGTGATGGATCTCGCCACCAAGCGCCGCGGCGCCTTCATCGAGCAGGAGAATCCGGCACCGGGTCGCGTCGTGCTGTCTTTCGACATCCCGCTGGCCGAGTTGATCGTCGACTTCTACGACCAGCTGAAGTCCCGCACGCGCGGCTACGCCTCCCTCGACTACCAGTTCAGCGGCTACCGGGCCGACGATCTGGTCAAGCTCGAGATCCTGATCAATGAAGAGCCCGTGGATGCGCTGGCGATGATCGTCCACCGGCAGGATGCCTATGCCAAAGGCCAAGCGCTCGTCTCCAAGCTGAAGGAGCTCATCCCGCGCCAGCTGTTCGTCGTGCCAATCCAGGCGGTGGCCGAGGGCCGCGTCATTTCGCGGGCCAATGTCAAGGCCGTGCGCAAGGACGTTCTTTCGAAATGCTACGGCGGGGACATCACCCGCAAGAAGAAGCTGCTCGAAAAGCAGAAGCGCGGCAAGCGCCGGTTGAAACGCGTCGGTGCGGTGGAGATACCTCAAGATGCCTTCCTGGCCGTTCTCCGGCTGGGCGAGGAATGAGCCCCGCGTTCCCCGGGCACCAGGGAAGCGCAGGGAGGAGCAGGAGGGCGGCATGCGTTGGTTCGTGACCGGAGGGGCGGGTTTCATCGGGGCCAACACCGTCCGCCGACTGCTGGACGACGGCGAAGAGGTCGTGATCTTCGACAACCTGTCCCGCGCCGGCAGCGAGAAGAACCTCGAGTGGCTTGGCACGGCGGAGGCGCGCCTGACGTTCGTCCGCGGCGACGTGCGGGAAGCCGACGAGGTGCGACGGGCCGTCTCGGCGCATGCGCCGCTGGACGTCGTCCTGCATTTCGCCGCCCAGGTGGCCGTGACCACATCGGTTACGGATCCGCTCATGGATTTCGACGTCAACGCGTTGGGGACGCTCCATCTCCTCGAGGCGGTGCGCGCATTGCGGCTGGATCCGGTTCTGCTCTTCACTTCCACCAACAAGGTCTACGGCGCGCTGGCTCAGTATCCGGTCACGGCTCAGGCGACGCGCTACGCCTACGCCGCTCTGCCGGAAGGCGTCGACGAATCCGCGCCGCTCGATTTCTATTCACCGTACGGGTGCTCGAAGGGCGCCGCCGATCAATACGTCCACGACTACCATCGGATCTACGGCCTGCGGACGATCGTGTTCCGCAACTCCTGCATCTACGGGACGCGGCAGTTCGGGATCGAAGATCAGGGATGGCTGGCGTGGTTCGCCATCGCCGCACTCTTGGGTCGTCCGATCACGATCTACGGCGACGGGCGGCAGGTTCGTGACGTCCTTTTCGTCGACGATCTGATCGAAGCGATGCTGCGCGCCGTCCGCCGGCCGGAGGTCACAGCCGGTCGGGTCTACAACATGGGGGGCGGCCCGCGCCACAGCCTGGCCGTGTGGACCGAGTTCGGCCCGCTGCTCGAGCGTCTGCTCGGCCGGGCCGTGCCGGTAACCTATCGGGATTGGCGGCCGGGAGATCAGAAGGTCTACATTTCGGATATCCGCCGCGCCCAAAACGATCTTCAGTGGTCTCCTCAGGTCGGCGTCGAAGAAGGCGTCAGCCGTCTGGTGGCGTGGGTTCGCGATCACAGAGACCTCTTTCCCTCGTGACTCCCGGGCCGTGGTCGCGGGTGCTATAATCCTCGGGCTTCCGGCGACATCGCCGGAAGCGCTTTGCATACCTGCGGCGCGGGAGGCGTTGGCATGACCGAACCGGAGCCGCGGGAGGGGCGCGGCCGCTGGGTTCTCGGTGCAGTCGTCAGCCTGACGGCGTTGGCCCTCGCTGTGTGGGGCGTCCAGCCCACCCGCCTGGCGGAGACCCTTCGAGCGGCACGGCTTGGCTTCCTGCCCCTGATCCTTCTTCTGCAGTTGACGGGCATCGCTGCCCGGGCACGGGCCTGGCAGACGCTGCTGGGCGAGGTGCCGTATCGCCGAGCCTTCGCCGCGCTCAACGAAGGCTACCTTCTGAACAGCCTGCTGCCCGTCCGGTTGGGTGAGTTGGTGCGGGCCTACCTTGTCCAGAAGGGCGCCGCGTTTGGCACGGCTCAGGCACTTGGCTCGGTCGTCGTCGAACGCGTCCTGGATGTGACGATTGCCCTTGGTGCGCTCGTGTTGACTCTTCCGGCGCTCGCCGCGCCAGCGTGGGCGAGGGAGATGGCGACGGCCGTCGGGGTCGCGCTGGCGGTCGTCGTCATCGGGCTCGGGGCGTTGGTCCTGTCACGACGATCCGGTCCGGCGCTGATGGCGCGCTTGCCGGGCGTCTTGGGTCGCGTCTTGCCGAGGCTGGTGCAGGGGTTGACGTCCGGCGTACACGCCGCCGGAAGCTTTCCCCGCCTGCTTCCCGGTGCCGCCTGGCTCCTGGCCGGCTGGGTGGCAGCCTGGGCCCAGTTCGAACTCTACCTGAGAACGTATGGAGCTACGGGGAGCCCGAATGTGTGGCTGTTCGCTCTGAGCGTCATCGCCTTCGGCGCGGCCGTGCCTTCGTCACCCGGGGCCATCGGTGTCTTCGAATTGGCCGGCTCGGCCGGACTGCGCGCCCTCGGCTACCCTGCCGAGGTGGCGCTGAGCGTGGCCGTCACGGCACACCTGATGCAGATCGCCGTGACCGGGATCCTGGGAAGCTGGTTCCTGTCGAGAGAGGGGGAGTCGGTGGCGCACCTGGCGCGGGAGGCGACGGACCTGGCGCGCCGAGTCGCACAGCCTCGCAGCGGATGAAGATCCTCGTCGCACTGACCTATTTCCGCCCGCACGTTTCCGGCCTGACGGTCTATGTCGAACGACTGGCCAGGGCGTGGGCCGACGCCGGACACACGGTGACGATCCTCACCTCGCGCTATCGCAGGGACTTGCCGCCGCGCGAGTCCAGTGACGGAGTTGAGGTGCTGCGCCTGCCGGTGGTCGCCCGCATCAGCAAGGGCGTGCTCATGCCGACGATCGGGTTGGAGGCGACGCGCCTTGTCCTGCGCCACGATGTCGTCAGCCTGCATCTGCCCCAATTCGATGCGGCCGGCATCGCCCTGCGCGGACGCCTGTTCCACCGTCCGACGGTCCTGACGCACCACTGCGATCTGCTTCTGCCTGTGGGGTTGCTGAACGGGCCGGCTCACCTGGCCGTCCAGTCCGCCAACCACATCGCCGCGCGCCTGGCCGACGCCGTCGTGTCCTACACCAAGGACTACGCCGTCCACTCCCCGTTCCTGGCGGGCTACATGTCGAAGCTCCACGTCATCCCGCCTCCAGTGGAGGTGCCGGAGCCGCGGCCGGGAGACCTTGCCCTGTTCCGCTCTTTGCGCCGGCGCAAGGGGCCGGTGATCGGCATGGCCGCGCGCCTGGCGACGGAGAAGGGTGTGGAGTACCTGCTGGAGGCTCTGCCGGCTATTCTCGATCGACATCCCGATGCCACCGTGCTTTTCGCCGGGCAACATGAGCAGGTCCTCGGGGAAGCGGCCTACGCCCGCCGTCTTCAACCGATGCTCCAGGCGGTGGCGGACCACTGGACGTTTCTCGGCGTGCTCGACCCGCATTCGATGGCGGCGTTCTACCGAGCTTGCGACGTCACCGTCCTACCGAGCCTCAACAGCACCGAGAGCTTCGGCCTCGTGCAGATCGAGTCCATGCTGTGTGGAACTCCGGTGGTCGCTTCCGATCTGCCCGGCGTGCGCCAGCCTGTGCTGACGACAGGCATGGGACGCATCGTGCCGCTGCGCGATCCCGCCGCGCTGGCCGAGGCGATCCTGTCGGTGCTCGCGCAACCGCCCAAGGCCGACGACCCGCGGGCGTTGCGCGAGCGGTATGCGCCGGCGAACGTGGGCCGGGCCTACCTTGACCTGTTCCACGATCTCGGCGCCGGCGCGTGACGATGAGCCCCGACTTCCTCTGGCCCCACTTGAAGGCCCTGCCGTACTTCCGCGGATTCCTCCGTGCCATCGAGGCGAAACTTCTGGACGGCGTGAATCTTCCGGCGCCGCGCTTGGACGTCGGCTGCGGCGACGGTCATTTCGGTCAGGTCGCGCTGCACGGCCCGACCGAGGTCGGGGTCGATCCCGCGATCGACTCGCTGCGCGAGGCTCAACGGCGCGGCGTCTATCGGCT
>DATIFK010000002.1:0-67676 GCA_035455265.1 Anaerolineales bacterium | reverse complement strand
CCGAAGGACATCATGCCGTACTTGTCGTTCCACATCATGTTGGGACCCGGCTCGGGGCCAACGCTGCCGGTGTACGGATCGATCAGCACTTCCATTGCGCCACGCCCCGTGCTCGATTCAACCAGCACGGCGTAGAAGTTGTTCTCGAATTCCATCACTTCGGCGACGCTCAGGTCACGGTTGACTCGGCCGGCGTAGTCTTCGGCCAGCGTTCGGGCCTGATCGATGGTGAGACGCGACCCGGTGGTGGAGAAGCCGCCGCGGCCACCGCCCATCATCCCGTAGCCGCCGTTACCCCCCATCATCCCGGAGCCACCATTGCCACCCATCATCCCGTAGCCGCCGTTGCCACCCATCATGCCGTAGCCACCATTGCCACCCATCATCCCGTAGCCACCATTGCTACCCATCATCCCGTAACCGCTGTAGCCCCTACCGACCCACGAAGGAATAACCCACGGGGCGATGAGGGCGAAGGCGACCGCCAGTGCCACGACCACGGCCGATACACCGAGAACCCACTGCAACGTCCGACTCATTCGTACCTCCAGAGTGCCTCGACCGGCGAAATCAGATATCTCCCGCCCAGTTTACGGGTAGGGGGCGGGGGGTCGTAGCGGCGTTTGGCCCGGGATCGGCACGCCATTTGGCTCGTGTCGGATGCGGGCGCCGCCGGCGACGGATGTCATGGCTGGAGAGAGCTGCGTCCGATGGGCGAAGAAGGAGGATCACCAAGATGATCGGCGCCAGCAGGAAGCCGGCTAGGAGGCGCCCCTGGCGATCAAGCCCACGCCGAAGCCCCTCACGGCGTGTCCTCCTGGGGCGACAACGGACCGCAAGTCGCTCCCGCAAACGCGCCGCCGGCTCCGGCCAGCGCCGCCACCACCTGGTCGACCAGTTCGGGATCTGCGGGAGCGTTGGGATCAGTCACCACATCGAGATGGGCGTGGTCGTCGCGGCTGTGGGCGGTGACGACTGCCGGAGAGCCTTGGGCTCCGTAGACCAGCAGGACCACGTACTGGCAGCTGCACCTCGCCGTTCCGTGGTAGGGGCAGTCGCACCGGCCATCCGTCGCGGCGTTCAGATCGAAGCTGCGCACAACGTGAAAGCCGCGCCGGGTCAGCTCGTCGACGACCATTCGAGCGGCCTGTTCGCCGCTGCAGGGCAACACCCAGGGGGAGGAGACCTCGGCCATCACCCTCAGTCTAGGCGTAGGGCGCGGGTGGCCCGAGCGTCGAACAGCCCAACGGCGACAGGCCGTTTGGCCCGCCCGAGGGGCCGGTTCGATCAGAGGGGCAAGTCGAGGCGAACCGTTGTCCCGGCGCCGGGCGCCGTGTCGATCCTCAGACGCGCCCCCATCAGCTCCGCCCGTTCCTGCATGCCGAGCAGGCCGTAGTGATCCGAGGGAGCCAGTTCGTTGAGGCTCCCCGGCGCGGCGAAGCCGAGGCCGTTGTCGTGAACCGTCAGCTGGAGCCGTCCGGGTTCGAAAGCGACGTCCAGGTCGACCTGGCGCGCCTGGGAGTGGCGCGCGGCGTTGCTCAAGGCCTCTTGGGTGATCCGGTACACGGCGATCTCTCGGTCGGGGCTCAGCCTCAGGGGAGTGCCGTGCAACTCGAGTCGGACCCTCATGCCGGAGGCTTTCTCGACGTCCTGGGCGAGCATTTCCAACGCCGAGGGGAGGCCGAGGTCTTCCAGATAGACCGGGCGCAAGGCCCGGATGACGCGCCGCACGCCGTCGAGCAACGACAGGGTCCACTGGCGAAGTTCGGTCAGCCGCTCGGCCGCTTCCGGAGAACCCTTGCGGACGGCCATCTGCGCCAGCTGCGTCCGTTGGTCGAGGGCGATCAGCGCCTGGACGGTGTCGTCGTGGAGCTCGCGCGCCAGGCGTCGGCGCTCGTCTTCCTGACCGCGGGTCAGGGCCGCGGCGTAGCGTCGAATGGAGTCCTGGTAGCTGCGCACCTGCCGCGCCATGCGCACGAGAGTCTGCTGCAATGATCTGATCTCGCCGATGCCGCCGACGGGGCGTTCGATGGCTTCGAAATCTCCGCGCCCCAAGGAGGCGGCGCGGGAATCGAGGGCCTGCAGCGGTTGAACCACCTGGCGCAGGCCGAAGACCAGCGCCAGGACGGCCAGCGCGAAGGCCGGCAGCAGAATCAACGGCGCGGCCTGCGTCTGACGGAGCAGCGGATTGTCGACGGCCTCCCAAGGCTCCTCGATCACGAGGGCCCATCCCGTGGGCGGGATGGGACGATAGGCGATGACGTGTTCTTCCCCGGCGAACGTGGCGAAGGTCACGCCGCTCTCGCCGCGCAACGCCTCTGCCACGCCCGGATGGTCCACCAGAGAGAAAGTGGCCTCGCCGCCCAGCCGGTAGAGGGTACGCATCTCCGGATCGACGATCCAGGCCTCGACCCGACTTTCGCCGGTGAAGGCGTCATCCAGGATGCGCGCCGCCAGACCGGCCGGAAGGAAGGCCCCGACCGCCGCCTCCCCGTCGGGGGCTGCATACGCCGTCAGGACCAGCGGGGCGCCCAAGGTCGGATCGGAGAAGGCTTCGGAGAACTGGACGGCCCCGGTCGACCGGGCCGCTGCCACGATCGATGCAACCGGACGGTCGCTCCAATCCGCCTGGCCGCCGGCCGTCGTGATGGATCCATCCGGTGCGACCAGAGCCGTCCCGCCTTCGAAGGTGTCGAGCAGAAACCCGAAGTCACCCAAGGCCGAAGCGGGGCTGGGCGCCGTCTGCGCGTGTCGGGCCAGCGCCTGAACCAGGCTTCCGAGGTGTTGAAGCTGTTCCGACACCGAGTCGGCGGCGGCGTGCGCCGTCCGCTGCTCGCGTTCGGCGACGAGGGACCGCATCGCCTGCGAATGCAGAGCCAGGCTGCCGAAGGCAATGACGACCAGCAGGGCCGTCAGCGGCAGGACGACGAAGAGGAACAGGCGGGGCGTCAGGCGGCTGGCGCGGCTGACACCCGAACGCTCGGGCGAGGGGCCCGTGGAGGCGGTCACGCCGACTTGTCGTCGGCCAGCACAGGCGGGATCCATCCGAGCGTCACGGCCCGCATGACCGCCTCGGTGCGGCTGGCGGCGTGGAGCTTGCCGTAGATCTTCGCCAGATGGCCCTGCACGGTCCGGTCGCTGATCGACAGCTGGGCCCCGATGGCCTTGTTGGTGAACCCACGCGCCGTCAGGCGGAGCACGTCGAGCTCCCGCTCGGTCAGCGATTCCATCGGCAGGCGGTCGTCCTCCGACCGGGCGAGCTGCGTCATCAGCCGGCGGGCGATCGAGGGATCGAGCACCGACTTGCCCTCGTGGACGTCTCGCACGGCTTCGACGATGTCGCCGGCGTCGGCGGTCTTCAGGACGAAGCCGTTGGCGCCCGCCTGGAGGACGGCGCGAATGTAGGGCTCGTCGTCGAAGGCCGTCAGGATGAGAACGCCGACGGGCAGGCGTTCGGCCCGGATGGCCCGGGCGACGTCGATCCCCGAGCTGCGCGGCATCTGGATATCCAGCACAGCCACGTCGGGGAGGTGCTCGCGGATCAGGCGCAGCGCCTCTTCACCGTCGGCCGCCTCGGCCAGGACGGTGATTCCCCCGCTGTCCTCGAGGAACTGCCGAATCCCCTGGCGGACGACCGCGTGGTCGTCCGCCAGCAGGACGCGAATGGGTTCCGAGCTCATCGAGCGGCGGGGAGTCTAGCCGTGATGGGCTCCGTGAGCCGGGGGCATCGCGGCGGCATACTTCGCCGGCTCCTTGTCAAAGCTGCGCTTGCAGCCGGGGCCGCAGAAGTAGTAGGTCTTGCCGCTGAACTCGGACTTGAGCGTGGCCGTCTTTTCGTCGACGGTCATGCCGCATACAGGATCGATGGCCATGGTTTCACCTCCCGATGACCTGTGCGCTCTGAGACGGATCGTACCTCCGCCGCGCCATCACCCGTCGCATCGATCATATCAGCGAGCGAGGTCCGGCGGAGGCCCGGCAAGGCCGACGCTGCCACGTCCGGCTGGGGCGCTACGCATCCATGCCCGCCAGAGCCCGGCGGAGAGCCGGGATCGCCGCCCAGGCGAGGGCCAGGCCGAAGAGGATGCCCGATAGAATGCGCATCCACGAGTTGAAGGACCCCAAGGCATCGCCCACATAGAAGGAGGATGGGAACACGTTCCCCGTGAGGCTTGCCAACCAGGCGTTCTGATCGCGAAAGCCCTGCCCCAGCCCGGAGAGGTCGCTCAGAAAGTGAGTGCCTCCGTCAAGGGCCATCGGTAGGAGCAGAGCCAGGGCGGCCCCAAGGGGCAAGGGGGGCAGACGTCTTCCGAGGCGGAAGGCGGCGGCGCTGAATACGAACAGGCTCAAGTACATCGAGGCCATGCGATCTGACCAGGCAACCTTCCAGCCCAGCGTCGGCGACCCTATGAAAGCCCTCAACGCCGAGGCGTCGGGCGCCACGCCTGCCCGGGCCAATTCCGCCATCGAGTACATCGCCTTGGGCCCAAATAGGAAGAAAGAACGCTGCGCCATCTGGTGGCACTGAGTCGAGTAGATCGCATACAGCGCGCGGCCCGCCGGTTCCCAGCCCAGGCGCATGAAGACCGGTGCCAGCCAGGGAAGGATCGCGTAGAGCCCCAACGCCAGCACCAGAGCGGCGAGGCTGAGGCGATCGAGGGACAAACCTCTCGGGCGCGAACGTTCGAGAACATGATCCAACGCGGTCATGCGCCAATCCCTGCCTGGGAATCCTAATGGGATTTCAGTCGATCGGGGCGCGCCGAATGGCGGGTAGGTCGCAAGCATGGCCGCGACCCTCCGCCATGCCATCTAGCCTCAAGGGGAGGGAAGAGCGGATCCCCCTGTGTGGTAGGGGGGCATGCCGTGCCCCTACGGATGTGCACCGCTGAGATACATCTTCTCCCCCGCCCGAATCGGCACCTTGACACGGTTCTCGGCCGGGGTGATCGGGCAGGACCAGTTCTCGTTGTACGCACAGTACGGGTTGTAGGCCAGGTTGAAGTCCACCACGAACGTGCCGTCCGGTTGTTCCTCCGGTTCCAGGTAGCGACCCGCGCCGTACGTCTCCTTGCCCGCCAACGAATCGACGAACGGCAGAAAGTAGCCGTTCTCGTTGCGGTAGATCGTCATGGCGGCTTCCTGGCCGTCGACGGTCAGTCTGAAGCGGCCGAAACGCTCGTACGCCTGGACGTCCCCGGTGCTGGTCTGCATCCGAATCGTGTCCGGCGCGTCGAATCGTTCTACGGGCACCTTCAGCCTCAAGCCCGGGTCCTCGGGAAAGTAGCGCAGGCCAGCGAAGTCGCGCTGCTGTTCCGGCGTAAGAGGGCTGTAGGGATTCGTTTGGAAGAAGTCGTCCTTCTCGTGACGGAACGCTTCCAGGTCGGTCATCGGCACCTCGTCCCCAAGGATACCAAGACTTCCCCGGTCGCCGGTCGGCCCGGACCACGGGCCTGGCTGGCACGCTCCCGTTGTACTTCGACAGGCTGATTCAGATGGGTGGCCGACGCCAGCCACCGAGGGCGGCCTCGATGGCCTGGCAGACAGCGAGGGCCGTTTCATCTCTTCCCGGCGCGGCCGCAACCTGCACCGCCAACGGCAAGCCTCCCCGGCCCATTCCTGTGGGAACCACGGCCGCCGGGACTCCCAACGCGTTGAACACCGTGGTGTAGCCAGACGATCCGGTGAGACCCGAAGCAGATGTCGTCGGTGCGCCTGAGGCGCTCCAGTACCAGACGACCACGCCCTCCTCACCGATGGCCCGGCCAAACTCCTGTTTCAGGGAGGCCAGCCTGGCGGGCCGGCCGCGTCCCGAAGCGATCAAGAAGGGGCCAGTCAGCGACATGGTGGCGATCAAGGCCATGACCTTGCGGGAGATCGTGGGGCGGCCCGCGATATGGTTCTTCCCCTCGGCAAGCATCCGAATCGGCCTGCCCGCGCCGAGTTGGCGCAGCAGGGACGGGAGCCAGAAGCGATACAGCCAGGCGGCATATTCAAAAGGCACTTGGTCCAAGGAAAAGACCCCGCGCTGAAGGACCATGCCTCGCTCGCGCAGAACCTGCAGGGAAGCCTCGAGGGCGGCCTCGTTCTCGGCCGAGGGCGGATAGCCCCGGAGCGGTTCGGGGACGATGAGTCTGCGCCCGTGGAGCGGCACCGATTCAAGGGGGATGCGCGCCGAGCCGGCCAGGGTCGCCAGCGCAAGGTTCAGATCCTCCACTTTGCGTGCGAGGGCGCCGGCGGTGTTCCAGCCGGACAGCTCGACCGGAGTCTCTGGCACGTGACCATCCAGGGGGATCCGGCCCGGGCTCGTCTTGAGGCCGGGAACCCCGCACGAGGCCGCCGGGATCCGAACGCTGCCGGCGAAATCCGAACCTATGCCCAGAGGGGATCCGCCGGCCGCCACCAATGCACCTTCACCGCCGGAGCTGCCTCCGGATGAGCGTTGAGGGTTCCAAGGGTTGTGGGTCTGCCCGAAAATGAGGTTCTCGGTGTCGACGGAGGCGGACAGGTCGGGCACATTGGTCTTCCCGAGGAGGATGGCGCCGGCGGCCCGCATACGCCTCACAATCTCGGCGTCTTCGCCGGCGATGTGATCCTTCCGGCGCAACAGGCCGGCCGTGAAGCGCACCCCCGCCACGGGGAAGGCGTCCTTGACGGTGAATGGAAGTCCGAGGAGCGGGGGCAGGGATCCGCCGCGGCCGATACGTTCGTCCGCTCGGCGCGCGGTTCGGGCGGCCTCGTCGAAGGTGTCGGTCACCAGCGCGTTCAGTTTCGGATTGACGTTCTCGATCCGGCGGATGTGCGCCTCCACCACCTCGGCGGCTGAAACCTCGCGGCGGTGCAGCCGGCGCAACAACTCGACGGCGCCTAGCTGAGTCAGATCGTCCGCCGGCAGTGCCGGCCGCGGCCGAGCTCTGTCCGACGAAGGGTTGGCGGCCTGGGCCGGACTATCCATCGAAGGGGACCACGCTATGCCGACCTCGCAGTTCGATCCGCGCGCGCCAGGCCGGATTCTAGCCGGGGGTGAGGACGATGTCCAACCAGTCGGCCGACTCTCCGATCCGCAGCCCTTGCCCGCCGCCACGCTTGGCCTGATAGAGAGCGCCGTCGGCTCGCTCGATAACGACCTGGGCCATCCTCTCGAAGTACTCGTGGGGTAGCGGGCGTGGAATGGAATCGGCCTCAAAGCGGTGAGGCGGCAGCTCAGCGAGTCCGAGGCTGCACGAGACCGAGACGGGCATGTCCTCGAACGTCCAGTCCGCACGCCCGACGGCCTCCAGGACGCGCTGCGCCACGATCTGGGCCTCGGCGATATCGGTGCGGGTGAGGACGAAAGCAAACTCGTCGCCGCCGTAGCGGCCAACCACATCGTTCTCGCGAACCAGGCTGCGAAGCAGGCGCCCCAAAGTCGACAGGCAGTGGTCGCCTGCCAGGTGGCCTCGAGTGTCGTTGATGGCCTTCATGTCATCGACGTCGAGCATCAGAACGACGAGGGGGACGGCGGATCGAAACGCGGCCCGCAGTTCCCGCCGCAGGCAATCCTCGAAGAAACCCCGGCCGAAGACACCGGTCAGCGAGTCCAGTGTGGCCCTTTCGTATAGCTGGGTGTTCTGAATGGCCACGGCGGCTTGGTTGGCGAAGATTCGCAGCAGGTCCTGATTCTGGTCCGTCAGCCCAGGAGCCTCGAGGAAGATCACGCCCAGCGAGGTCTCGCGGATGGACAGGGGAACAATGGTCGAGCGGGGCCCTTGAACGGTGCGGCCGGCCTCCATCGCCTTCTGAATGGCTCGTCGTTCATCATCCGGCAAGGCCAGCCCCAGCGACGGGCGATCGGAGAAGCGGCCGGTCCCGGCGCGGATGCTGAGCTCAAGGTCGTCATTGACCATGGCGACAAACGTTTCGGCCGCCTCGGGCTGCACCGTCGGATGCGCCTCGCCGGACACCACGGCCAGAAAGGTATCGGAGGCATGCAGCAAACCTGCCATCTGCCATAGGACGCCATGAAGCAGGTCCTCGAGAGGTTGAATGCGGTGGAGGTCGGGTGTGGCGTCCAGGATGTAGCGAAGGCCTCGCCGGTTCATCTCGAGAAGTTGGACGGCATAGGCGGCCTTCAGGCCGACGTCCGTCCACAGCAACAGCTTGTCCGGGCCCTCGCTCTTATCGTAGTAGCCCTGAATGTCGAGGCGACGCAGGAGCTCGCGCGGAGGCTGTTCGCTGGCATATCCCGTTTGCAGGATCACCTGGATGAGAGGGTTGAACTCTCTCAGCTTGGCGACCACCTGTTCGCCGGTCATCTTCGGCATGTAGTAGTCCAGCAACATCAGGTCGACATGTCTCTCCCGGACGATCTCGAGCGCTCCGGCGCCATCCCCGGCGCACAGAACGCTGTGGCCCTCGTTTTCGAGCAGCATCCGGCTGGCCTCGAGGTATTCCGCGTTGTCATCGACCAGAAGCACGACGTAGCCGGTTGGAGATTTCGCGGGGCGCTTACGCGGCATGCTCGACCTCGCGCGGGAGCGGGAGGGTCAGGTCGACCTTCGTTCCCGTTCCCAGCTCACTGTGGATCTCGATGGTCCCGGACAATTCGGACGTGACGATGTCGTGGACGATGGTCATACCCAGCCCGGTGCCTTGGCCAAACGGCTTGGTCGTGAACATCGGGTCGAAGACGCGCGCCAGGTTCTCGGGCGCGATGCCGACGCCTTGGTCCTCCACGCTCAGGCTCAGTCCGCCGTCAACGCCGGTCAGGCGTACCGTGATGAGCCCTCCGCCCTTGGGCGCGCTGGCATCGATGGAGTTGGTGACCAGATTGGTGATCACCTGGGCGAACCGGCCGGGTGAGCCGAACAACCGCAAGCCGCTTGCCTGGTCCGTGACGACCTCCAGGCGGCAGCTGGCCGCGCGCAGGGAGTGGCTTAAAAGCATCAACGCATCCTGCAGCACGGGTGCCACTTCGAAGGCCAGGGCCGGTTCCCGGTCCAGGTCGCGCGTTTGGGCCCTGACGCCGCGGACGAAGCTGGCCGACCTTTCGGCGGCCAGACTGCCGATGTCGATGGCCCGCCGCATCTCGGCTGCGATCTGCTTATGATCGTCGGGCGAGACGTCCGCATCCCCGGCCGACGTCCGGTACTCGTCGACCAGGGCCTGCAGCTGGGCCAATGAGGATCGGACGGCGGCGATCGGCGTGTTCATCTCGTGCGCGATGCCGGCCGTCAGCCGCCCAAGCGAAGCCATCTTTTCGGAGATCAGCAGACGTTGCTGATTCTCCTGCAGGCTTCGATAGGCCTGTTCCAGCTGAACATGGCTGTCGCTGAGTTCCTTGGTGCGCAGGCGGACCCTCTCTTCCAGCGACTCACGTATGGCTTGCAGCTCACGGTTGGCTTCCAGCTGGGCCTGCTCGTTCGCCCTGGCCTTGGCCAACGCGTTTCGGATGCTCTGCAGGGCCAGGCCGAGTAGGACAGCTGCCAGGCAGAAGATCAGCGCGCCGGTGTACCAGCGCTGGGCGGAGGTGACCTCGTAGTTGGGGACCGGCAGCCTGCCAGCTGTCTCGGCCATCAGCATGACCAGGCCGGCGAGGATGCCGCCGACGGCCAGGAGCGCCGCGGCGCGACCTCCGAGGAGCAAACCGCCGACCAGGATGATCAGAACGTAGGCATTGAAGCTCGGGTCGCGCAGACCGCCGAAGAAGTAGACGGCGCCGGTGATGATCAACATGCCCATCGAAGAAAGGATGGCGCTGGCCAGGCGGACGTGCCTTCGATGCAGAAGAACCAGACTCATGACTTCCATGACAACGGCCACAGCAATGATGACGAGGCTGATGACCGGGATGGGATTCGTCAGGAAGAGCGGAATGACGCTGGTCAGCATGGTAATGACCAGGGCCGCCCACAAGATGGTGTTGAGCAGAGAGGCTGCCTGAGCCTGTTCGTCGTTGTCGAAACGCGGCGGGCTCAGCCATTGCCGCAGAACCCGGCGCACGTTGGCGCTTCGCAAGCAGAACCTCCGCACGCGAACAGGCCGGCCGTGAACCGGCTCTGGCGGGAACACGCCTCCGTCTCAGCCTAGCATTGAAAGGAGCCGCTGGACCTTGCAGGTGGTTTGCAGCGAATTCGGCTGCCGGCCCGAAAGCTCTCCGGCCGAGAGGAAGATCTGCGATGCTTGGACGAGAAAATGGAAGAGCGAAACGCGGCTGGTCCGGCTAGCGCACGCGCACCCACACCGTGCCCTCGGGCGTGTCCCGGAGCTGGAAGCCGATGGCCTCCAATCGGTCGCGTAAGCCGTCGGCCAGAGCCCACTCGCCGCGCTCCCGCAGGCTGCTGCGCAGTTCGATGAGGATATCCAGCAGGGGCGCGACGTCATCCGTCGACGGTTCAGCCTGTTCCACCGCCGAAGCCGCCTGATGGAGCAACACCGCCAGGTCGCCCGGCGCCTTGTCCGCCGCCAGGCGGAGCCCGCCCGGCAGATCTCCGGAGCCGACCAATGCCGCGGCCTGCCCGATAGCAGCCGCCGTCGCCGATGGTGCCGGGTTGGCTGGAGCTCCGCCGGCCGGACTCGCTGCGACGCCCGGAGGCCGCAGCGCCTCCAGGCGGAAGGATTGGCCGCTCGGGTAGACCGTTTGCTCGTCGCCGCGCAGCACCGTGATGCCTCCCTTGCCGCGCACTTCGGCTACGCCGCCGTCGATGTCGAGCGTCACGGCGGTGTGTTCGTCGACCCCCAGGACGGTGGCCGTGGGCGGCAGCAGCGCCCGCAAGCGAGCGAACCTCTCCATCCCCATGAAGCACGCCCGGGTGTCGTGGGTACCGCCTTCGGCATTGTCCCAATGCGGGATGATCGCCAGTTCATATCCGACCGATCCGAGGACGTCCAGCCCGTCAGCCCAATGCAGGGGCTGGCCAACCTTGTAGATCTCGTAGACCGGGAGCGCGTGCCGGCCGAGGGAGATGGTCGCGGCGCTGGCGAAGACCAACTGGGCCCCGGCGTTCCAGCGGCGGACCAAGGCTTCGGCGAAGGGAGTCGCGCGGAGCTGGTCGACGGCGTAGGTCGGGCTGCCCGGGCCGGCGATGATGTAGTTGGCCTGGGTCAAAGCCTCGAGGGCCTCGCCCTGGGCGCGCGGCGGGTCGTCGCGATGGCGGTAGCGCGCCACGCGCAGATCGAGATCGAGGCTGGTGCGGAAGAACTCGACGAACCGGGCAGCGATGCCGTCCACCCCGAGCTCGAAGCCGGCCGGCGTGTCGAGGAAGACCGGGCGCGGCGGCTCGCCGAGCGAGTCGAGCAGGGCCCGGTGCACCCGGACCATACCCGGCGCGGTCTCGCCGGAGCCTATCAAGGTTAGCCGACCAGGCATCCCCTCACCCGTCTTGGCCTCCTATCCATCGCTGCGACATCCTTCGCGGGAACCGAGGGCCGATGGGTAGCCGCAGCCTTCAGGCTGCGGCCGCAGGGCTGAAGCCTGCGCCTGCCATGCTGACCACTCGTCACTGCCCCCTGAAGTATACCGGCCTCGTCGCTGATCTCGCTCCAATGCGGCGTTAACCCTTTTCTTGCGGTGCCCGAGTAGGCTGGAGGGGAAGTGGAGGTATGCGTCTATGTCGAAAATCATTGGCATTGACCTGGGCACGACCAACAGCGTCGTGTCCGTCATGGAAGGCGGCTCGCCGACGGTGATCCCGACGGCCGAGGGCGGCAACCTGTGCCCGTCGGTCGTGGCCTTCTCCAAGAACGGCGAGCGTCTGGTGGGTCAGACGGCCAAACGCCAGGCCGTCGTCAACTCTGAGAACACGGTCTACTCGATCAAGCGCTTCATCGGTCGCCACATCTCCGAAGTGGAGACCGAACGCGGCATGGTGTCGTATCAGGTGGTCGAAGGCCCGGCCGACGACGTGCGCGTCAAGATCCCGATCAACCACAAGGACTACACGCCGCAGGAGATCTCGGCCATGATCCTGGCCAAGCTCAAGGCCGATGCCGAGGCCTACCTGGGCGAGCCGGTGACCAAGGCGGTCATCACCGTCCCGGCGTACTTCAACGACTCCCAGCGCCAGGCGACCAAAGACGCCGGGCGGATTGCCGGCCTGGAAGTGATGCGGATCATCAACGAGCCGACGGCCGCGGCGCTGGCCTATGGGCTGGACAAGCAATCGCAAGAGACCATCCTGGTCTTCGACCTGGGTGGTGGGACGTTCGACGTCAGCCTGCTGGAAGTCGGCGACGGCGTGGTCGAGGTCAAGGCGACCAACGGCGACACGCACCTGGGCGGCGACGATTGGGATCAGGCGATCCTGACGTGGGTTGCCGACGAGTTCCAGCGCGAGAACGGCATCGACCTGCGCAAGGATCGTCAGGCACTGCAGCGCTTGCGGGAAGCCGCCGAGAAAACCAAGATCGAACTGTCGAGCGTCGCCGAGGCGGAGATCAACCTGCCCTTCATCACCGCCGACGCCAACGGCCCGCGGCATCTGCAGATGAAGCTGAGCCGCGCCAAGCTGGAGCAGCTGACCGACGGCCTGCTGCAGCGGGTGCGCGGTCCGTTCGACTCCGTGCTGCGCGATGCCGGGATGAAAGCCACCGACGTCGATGAAGTCGTGTTGGTGGGCGGCGCCACGCGCATGCCCATGGTCCAGGAGTTGGTCCGTTCGCTGACCGGCAAGGAGCCGCACAAGGGTGTGAACCCCGACGAGGTCGTCTCGGTCGGGGCCGCCATCCAGGGCGGCGTGTTGGCCGGCGACGTCAAGGACGTGTTGCTGCTGGACGTGACGCCGCTGTCGCTGGGCGTGGAAACGCTCGGCGGCGTCATGACCGCCCTGATCGAGCGCAACACCACCATCCCGATCAAGAAGACGGAAGTCTTCTCGACGGCCGACGACAACCAGCAGGCGGTGGACATCCATGTCCTGCAGGGCGAGCGCCCAATGGCGTCCGACAACATGACCCTGGGCCGCTTCCGCCTGGACGGGATTCCGGCGGCGCCGCGCGGCATGCCGCAGGTCGAAGTCACCTTCGACATCGACGCCAACGGCATCCTCAAGGTGATGGCGCGCGACAAGGCCACCGGCCGCGAGCAGAACGTGACCATCACCGCCTCGACCAACCTGAGCAAGCAGGACGTCGAGCGCATGGTCGATGAAGCCAAGCGCAACAGCGCCGAGGACCGCAAGCGACGCGAGCTGGTGGAGGCGCGCAACAACGCCGACGCCCTTGCCTACCAGGCCGAGAAGGCCCTGCGCGACCTCGGGGACAAGGTCCCGGCTGGCGACCGTTCGAAGATCGAAGCCAAGATCCAGGAGTTGCGCCAGGCAGCTCAGGGTGAGGACGTGGCAACCATCCGACGGCTGACCGAGGAACTGCAGCAGGCGTCTTACGCCATGAGTCAGCAGCTCTACGCCCAGGGGCAGCCCGGCGGCCCGTCTGCCGGCGGGGCCTCGGGCCCAAGCAACGACGAGGGCGTGGTCGAAGGCGAGTTCCGCGAGGCCTAGGCCTCAGGCGGCGAAGTATCCGAGGCCGGCCCCGATTAGGGGCCGGCCTTTTCGCGTCGGTTGGCAAGCTCTTGGGAGGCATAATCCCTCCCGCCTCAGGGTGGGTAGGGTGGGGATTGGCCGGACGAGTCGAATTGACGTCCTTGCGGATTCGGGCAGCGACGTCCCCATAAGGAGGAATGTCGTAGGTCAAGCGTTAGTCTTGCAGGCTTCCCACCCTCTTGTCGGGAGGCTATAATACCCAGGCAAGGCGGACCCCCACCCTCAGGGGAGGCCGTGGCCGTGATCCATCAGGCCGCGTGGCGCCTTGCAGGAGGTGGCCCACCGTGACCCTTCCCCGCTTCGCATACTTCCAAGGCAAGATGGTCCCTTACAGCGAGGCCAAAGTCGGCGTGATGACTCACGCGCTGAACTACGGCACAGGGGCGTTCGGAGGTCTGCGCGGCTACTGGAACCCCGAGGAGGAACAGCTGTTCGTGTTCCGTATCCTCGACCACTACCACCGCCTGCTGCATTCGGCGCGCATGCTGTGCGCCACCATCGACCTCACGGAAGAGGACTTGCGCGACATCACGTTGCGCTTGCTTCAGGCGGAAGGGCTCCGCCAGGACTGCTATATCCGCCCGCTGGTGTACAAATCCGACGAGATCATCGGCGTCCGGCTCCACGACCTGCACGATGAGCTGACCATGTTTGCCGTCCCCTTCGACCGCTATGTGGATCGGGACGAGGGAGCCCACGTCACGTTCTCGTCGTGGCGCCGCATCGACGACAATGCCGTGCCGGCCCGGGCCAAGATCACCGGCGCCTATATCAACTCGGCCTTCATCAAGACCGACGCCGTCCGTTCGGGCTTCGATGAGGCCTTGGTGTTGACCAACGAGGGCCACATCTCCGAGGGCAGCGCCGAGAATGTCTTCATGGTGCGCAACGACGTGTTGATCACGCCGCCGGTGACCGACAACATCCTGGAGGGGATCACCCGCCGCACCATCATCACCCTCGCCCAGGACGAGTTGGGGCTGCCCGTCGTCGAGCGGCACATCGACCGCACCGAGGTCTACGTCTGCGACGAGCTCTTCCTGACAGGAACCGCCGCCCAGGTGACGGCTGTGACACGTATCGACCACCGGCCGGTCGGCGACGGTGTCATGGGCCCGGTGACCGGGCAGATGCGCCAGATGTACCAGGACGTCGTGCGCGGCCGGTTGCGGAAGTACCGCCATTGGAACGAGCCTGTCTACGTTCGCGAGCCGGCCGCTGCTCGCTGATCGTCCGTTGATGCGCTTTCGACGGGGGTGCTGCTCCCAGGCGCACCCCCGTTGCATTCCCCGATGGACTGTCGACCGCCTCTGCGCACCGGCCTGCTGATCGGGATCGGCCTGCTCCTGGCAGGCCTGGCGGCTGCGGCCATCGGCCTGGCTCAGATCGGACGCGCGGCGCTATCCCCGTGGTTGGTGTTGTGGACCCTTATGCCGCTGGCGGGGGCTCCCCTGGCCGTCGTTGCCGCCTACCGCCTGTATGGCCTGCTGACAGCCCGCTATCGAATCGACCGCAACGCTCTTCGCTTGCGCTGGGGGCTTCGCCTCGAAGAAGCGCCCATGGCGGAGGTTGTCCTGCAGCCTGTTCCCGAAGAGATGAGGCTCAGCCTGCGGCCGGCGCGCGGCTTGTGGTGGCCTGGATGCGTTGTGGGGGAGGGCCGGGTCGAGGGGGTCGGTCCGATCGAATTCCTTTCGACGCGGTCCGCCGCCGAGACGTTGTTGGTCGCCACCGGCGGCCGCGTGCTCGCCATCTCACCGCCCGATCCCAAGGCTTTTCTGGAAGCCTTCGTGCGGGCCACGCGCCTCGGCCCGCTCGAGAAGGTCACCCCCCTGTCGGTGCGGCCCGAGTTCTTTTCGGACCGGTTGTGGGAGGACAAGACGGCGCGCTGGCTGGTCCTGCTCGGCTTGGCCCTGCCCATCGGGTTGTTGGGCTATCTGGGCGCCTCCCTCTCCCATGCCGCGGCTCTAATCCCTTTTGGATTTGACGCTGCAGGCCAGCCCAACCTGCTGGTGCCTCCCGGCCGATTGCTTTTCCTGCCGCTGACCGCGGGCTTATGCTGGGTGGTCGACGCCCTCCTGGGTGGTTGGTTGTACAGATCGGAGGGTGATCGGCTCCTGGCGTACGGCATGTGGGGACTGGCGGTCGTCGTGGGAGTGCTCTTCTGGGGCGCTGCCCTGCAACTCATCGCGGCGGCCTGACCTTCCCCATGTTTTCCACAGGGATTCGGCCCTTATCCACAGCTCCGACACGGGTTCTCCACAGAGATCCCCCATGAATTCCACACAGGTAGCGGTGGGGATCGCTCTGGCCGTTGGGGTGGCCTTCCTGGCCCGCCGCGCCCGAGCACTCGCTCCAAGTGGGGCCTGGGCGGCCGTGTTGGTGGGATCGATCACGTTTGGATTCGGCGGTCTCCTGCCGGCCCTGTTGCTGATGACGTTCTTCATCTCCTCGAGCCTGCTTTCGCGGGCGGGTGCAGCGCGCAAGGTGGCGGTGGCGGCCGCCTTCGACAAGGGCGGCGAACGCGATGCCGGCCAGGTGTTGGCCAACGGCGGTGTGGCGGCAGCCGCCTCGCTCGCCTATGGGCTCACGCGCGACCCCCGCTGGCTGGCGGCGATTGCCGGCGCGCTGGCCGCCGTCAACGCCGACACATGGGCCACCGAGCTGGGTGTCTTGGCGCGAGGCTGGCCGCGGCGGCTGACCGATGGGCGCCTCGTCGAACCCGGAACCTCCGGTGCGGCCAGTGTCGAGGGTCTGCTGGCAGCCATCGGAGGCGCGGCCCTGATCGGTTTGCCAGCCGGGCTCGCTGCCCCTTACGCTGCGCTCCAGGGACCTTCGGCCGGTACGGCCCTGGGCGTGGCCGCAACGCTTGGCGGGTTCTTCGGCTCGCTGGCCGACAGCCTGCTCGGCGCCACCGTGCAGGCGATCTATTGGTGCCCCGCGTGCGGCAAGGAGACCGAGCGCCATCCTACTCACATCTGCGGGACGGCCACCCGGCGCCTGCGGGGATGGCCCTGGCTGCGCAACGACGGCGTCAATCTGGCGGCGTCAATCGTGGGCGCGGCGATCGCCCTGTTCCTGACTATGTAGACTCGGACCGGAGGAGACGATGGACAGCCCAAGCCGCGATGACATCCGCCGCCTGCTGAAAACCTTCGGCGTCGGGGCCGACGAAGCCGTGATCCGGCACCTGGCGCGCTCATCGCACCCCGGCCCGTTCCGCGTCCGCCTGACCCTGGAGGACCTGACCGACTACGGTGCCGCTCCCGGTGAACGACTGGGCTTCGAAGTCGAGGGCGAGGTGCGGAGGTAGGTCCTCACCCCCGGCACTGCCACCGGCCGCCAGCCAGCTGCTACCCGCCCCTGTCCCCCATCCGTTGCCCCTCTCGGGCCTGCCGGGCATTGGCGGGGGGTGGGAGCCCATCTCCATTTCGCCGTAGAATGAGGCCATGGCGGGTTCGCACGAGCGGGTCCTGGCCGTCATTCTGGGCGGAGGGCGGGGCACTCGGCTGTGGCCGTTGACGCGCGAGCGCGCCAAGCCGGCGGTGCCGATCGCCGGCAAGTACCGACTGATCGACATCCCGCTCAGCAACTGCCTCAACTCCGGCGTCCACCAGGTCTCGATCCTGACGCAGTTCAACTCCGCCTCGCTCCACCGCCACATCTCGCAAACCTACCACTTCGATCTGTTCCATCCGGGCTGGGTGCAGATCCTGGCGGCGGAGCAAACGACGACCAACCTGGACTGGTACCAGGGGACGGCCGACGCCGTTCGCAAGCAGCTCTTCGAGATCGAGGCGACGCACGCCCAGGATGTGCTGATTCTGGCCGGCGACCATCTGTATCGGATGGACTACGGCGGCCTGATCGAGTTCCACCGCCAAGTCGAGGCCGATGTGACGGTCGCCGTTCGGCCGATCCGCGGGGAGGACGCGGCCCGCTACGGCGTGCTGCGTCTGGCGGGGGATGGCCGCATCACCGCCTTCGCCGAGAAGCCGCGCGACCCGTCTGTGCTGGAGAGCCTGGTCAGCCGGCCGGATCCGAGCTTCCCGTTTGTCGGCTCGATGGGGATCTACATCTTCCGCCGCCCGGCCCTGACGGAGATGCTCGCCGGACCGCATGACGATTTCGGAGGCGGCGTGCTCCCGGCGGCGATCGCCTCCCACCGCGTCTTCGGCTACGTCTTCGACGGCTACTGGGAGGACATCGGATCGATCCGGGCTTTCTACGAGGCCAATCTGGCTCTGGTGGGCCCGAACCCGCTCTTTTCGTTCCACGATCCGGTGGCGCCGATCTACACCCGGCCGCGCCTGCTGCCCGGCTCGCGCATCTACGACGTCCGCCTCGACCGCGTGCTGCTGGCGGACGGCTGTCTGGTCGAGGGCGCCGAAATCGTTCACACCGTCGTCGGCATTCGTTCCCTGATCGGCGACGACGTGAGCATTCAGGATACCGTCATGATGGGGGCCGACTACTACGAGTCGGAGGCGCCGCCGGCGCCGGCATCCGCTCCGGCGATCGGCGTGGGAGCCGGCTCCAGGATTCGGGGGGCCATCGTGGACAAGAACGCCCGCATCGGCCGCCGGGTGCAAATCGAGCCCTTCCCGCCCGGGACGGACCTCGATGAGGCGGCTTGGTCGGTGCGGGACGGCATCGTCGTCGTTCCCAAGAACGCCGTTCTGCCGGATGGGACGAGGGTCGGGCCATAGGAAGCTGATAGCGGGCGGTCCGCGGTCCGAGTGGGGTGTTCTTCCGGGGGCCATCCGCTATCAGCCGTCCGCCGTTCTCGTGGCCGCAGGCCTTACCCTGAGGACGCCTCCGCCAGCCTGCGGGGGCCTCCAGCGACGCTTCCAAGCGCCGGACGCCTGTTTGACGACCGCCTGATTCCTGCTAGAATAGCAAATCACGCCAAAGCGACCCCTGATTCACAGCCGCAACGATACATCCCCACGATCGGCCCGCCTTCGGGCCGTGGCCCTATCGGGCAGAGGAGGTGGATGGCTCAGCAACTCGGATCGTGCGGTTCCCCGTACCCGACCCTTATGAATGGAGGAGAGCCCGTGAAACGCCGTTCGTTGTTTGCAGGCCTCGGTGCGCTCGTCGCCCTGGCCATGGTCCTGGCGGCCTGTGCGCCAGCCGGCCCGCCGCGTCCCTATGCGGAGGTCAAGTACAGCGAGCCGATGGTCCTGGATGCCGGCAACTGTGACTATGGCGGCCTGATGAGGAGCGTCAAGGCGCTCGATCAGTACACCGTCGAATTCACCATGTGCCAGCCGGACCCGGCCTTCCTGCAGAAGATAGCCTTCGACGTGTTCGGTATCTACCCGCAGGAATGGCTGGAGTACGAATCGAAGGCCGACACCCCGGCGGAAGTCCGCCTGCGCTCGCCCGTCGGCACCGGACCGTACCAGGTTTCGCAGTGGACGGCCGGCGAGAGCCTGACCTTCACTCGCTTCGACGACTACTGGGGCGAGGCGGCCAAGGCCAAGACCCTGGTCTTCCGCTGGAGCGCCGAGTCGGCGGCCCGCACGCTCGAGCTGCAGGCCGGCACCGTCAACGGGATCGACAATCCCGGCCCGGATGACTTCGCCGTCATCAAGGGTGACCCGAATCTTCAGCTGATCGACCGCGCCGCGCTCAACATCTTCTACATCGCGATGACCAACACCTTCGAGCCCTTCGACGATGTCAATGTACGCAAGGCCATCGCCATGGGCATCGACCGCCAGCGGATCGTCGACACGTTCTACCCGGCGGGCTCGGTGGTGGCGACCCACTTCACGCCGTGCGAAATCCCCAACGGCTGCGACGGCGACCCGTGGTATGACTTCGACCCCACCGCCGCCAAGCAACTTCTGGCGGATGCCGGCTTCCCCGACGGCTTCTCGACCAAGCTGTTCTATCGCGACGTCGTCCGCGGCTACCTGCCGGAAGTCGGTCGTGTGGCTGAGGAGATCCAGGCTCAGCTCAAGCAGAACCTGAACATCGACGCCACCATCGAGGTGATGGAGTCGGGCGCGTTCATCGAGGAGTCGGGCGCCGGACGGCTCGACGGCCTGTACCTGCTCGGCTGGGGCGCCGACTACCCGCACATCACGAACTTCCTCGACTTCCACTTCGGTGAGGCGAACCCGCAGTTCGGCAACCCCTTCCCGGAGATCTATGACCTGCTGAAGCAGGGCGCGGCCATCGCCGATCCGGCGCAAGCCACGGCCATCTACACCCAGGCCAACAACGCCATCCGCGAGCTGGTCCCCATGGTGCCGGTTGCTCACGGCGCCTCGGCGGCAGCCTACCGCGCCGACGTCGGGGTCCCGCAAGCCAGCCCGCTGACGGAAGAGCGCTTCGCCTTCTCGTCCCCGGGCTCCGGCGACACGTTCGTCTTCATGCAGAATGCCGAGCCTATCAGCCTGTTCTGCGCTGATGAGACGGACGGCGAGTCGCTGCGCGGCTGCACGCAGGTGGTCGAAGGCATGTATGCCTACCCGCCGAACGAGGCCGTCCCCGAGCCGGCGCTGGCGACGTCGTGCACTCCGAACGACGACCTGTCCGTGTGGACCTGCGCGCTGCGTCAGGGCGTCAAGTTCCACGACGGCACGTCCTTCGACGCCAATGACGTCGTGGCGACCTTCACCATGGGGCTCGACGCCTCGTCGCCGCTCCACGTCGGCAACACCAACCAGTGGGAGTACTACTCGTACCTCTGGACAAGCCTGATGAACCTGCCGCCAGGCTGATCGGAATCCAGGCTTTGACCTGAAGGGAACCGCGGGGCGGGAAGCCCAACGCCTCCCGCCCCGCGGCTTTCCCCAAGAACGTCCGGCTGGTTGGCAAGGTCCTTATCGATGGTGCAGTACACCGTTCGCCGCTTGTTGACTTCAATCCCGGTCCTGTTCGGGATCCTGGTGGCCGTGTTCGTATTGGCCCGCCTGATCCCGGGCGATCCGTGCCGGGCGATGCTGGGTGAGCATGCCACCGAAGAGGTGTGTGCCCGCTGGAATCACCTCATGGGCCTCGACCGCCCGATCACGACGCAGTTCTTCATCTACATGGGCAATATGGTCCGGGCCGACTTCGGTGAATCCATCCGCTTCAGCCGCCCGGTCTCGATCATCCTCGCTGAACGTCTGCCCATGACCATCGAATTGAGCATGGCGGCGCTGCTGTTGGCGATCATCGTCGGCGTGCCCGCCGGGATCATCTCCGCCATCCGGCACAATTCCCCGGTCGATATCGCTACGATGGCCGGAGCCAATATCGGCGTTTCGATGCCGGTGTTCTGGTTGGGCCTGATGCTGGCCTACCTGTTTTCGATCGTACTCGGGATCCTGCCTCCGTCGGGAAGGATCACCGCCGGGCTGACGGCCACGCCCTTCTTCCAGGTGTGGGGTCTGAACTTCGACACCACGACAGGCTTCTACAAGGTGATGGAGTTCTTCGCCAATCTGTATATCTTCAACTCCCTGCTGACGTTCAACTGGCCGGTCCTGTTCGACGTGCTCAAGCACTTGATCCTGCCGGCGATGGCCCTGTCGACCATCCCGCTGTCGATCATCGCCCGGATGACCCGCTCCAGCCTGCTGGACGTCCTGGGGCAGGAGTACATCCGGGCGGCCAAAGCCAAGGGCGTGCCGCGGGCGCGCCTGGTGATGAGGCACGCGCTGCGCAACGCTCTGCTACCTGTGGTCACCATCATCGGCCTGTCGCTCGGCGGACTGCTGGGCGGGGCGGTGTTGACGGAAACCGTCTTTGGTTTGGCGGGCGTCGGCCGCATCCTGTTCGAGGCCATCACCGCCCGCGACTACCCGATCATCCAGGCGTTCACTCTGGTCATCGCCTTCGGCTACGTCGCCATCAACATGCTCGTCGATCTGTCCTACACCTACCTCGACCCGCGCATCCGGCTCCCCTAGGGGAATGCGTGACGGCCGACAGCACCTCTCCCGGCGTACGTCTTCTGCCGGCCGAAAGCCTGGCCGGCCAGCCGGTCAGCCTGTGGCGCACGACGTGGCGGCGGCTCTTCCAGCGCCGTTCGGCCATGGTCGGCGCAGCCATGCTGGGGGCCCTGGTCCTGATCGCTCTCACCGCCACCTACATTGCCCCGTACGACCCGTATCAGGTCCTGATCGGAATCGAGCCTGTGGGGGCGCGGCAACCACCGTGCATCCACCTGCTCGGCTGCCCGAGCGACCAACCGCAGCACTTCATGGGGATCGACAGCAACGTGCGCGACCTGTTCAGCCGGGTGCTCTACGGCTCGCGCTATTCGCTCATCATCGGCATCGTCTCGGTGGGTTTCGCCATCGCGGTAGGGACAGTGCTCGGCGCGCTGGCTGGTTACCTGGGCGGATGGGTCGAAGACGTCATCATGCGCGTCATGGACGTCTTGCTCGCCTTCCCCTCGCTTCTGTTGGCGATCGCCATCGTGGCGGTGCTCGGACCCGGTCTGATCAACGCCCTGCTGGCGATCGGGATTGTGTCGATCCCCATCTACGCCCGGGTGGTCCGCGCCAGCGTGCTGTCGGTCAAAGAGAGCGACTTTGTCGCTGCCTCGCGCGCCCTCGGCGCCGGCATGGGGACGATCCTGTTTCGTTCGGTCTTGCCGAACGCGTTGACTCCGCTGATCGTCCAGGGGACGCTCGGCATCGCTACCGCCATCCTGGACGCTGCGGCGCTGTCCTTCCTCGGCCTGGGGGCCCAGCCGCCGACCCCGGAGTGGGGATCGATGCTCGGCAAGGACCGCAACCAGGTCTTCACCGCTCCGCACTTGGTGTTCTTCCCGGGCCTCGCCATCATGCTGACCGTGCTGGGCTTCAACCTTCTGGGTGACGGCCTGCGGGACGCCCTCGATCCACGCCTCGGACGACAGGGAACGAAACTCGGGGAAACGTAGTCGTCAGTCACCAGTCATCAGTCATCAGTCAATACCTGTCCTGGCCTGCACGGTCAGTTCTCATCATCCGACTGAGCCGCCGCGGGCCTTCGGTCATATGATTGCCCTGAAGCTGCAAGAAACTGATAACTGATAACTGATAACTGATGACTCCTCGCGTCTCCGTCCTGATGCCATGCTACAACGCGGAGGCGACAGTCGACGCCGCGGTCGAATCGATTCTGGCTCAATCTCTGAACGACCTCGAACTGATCGCCGTCGACGACGGCTCGAGCGACGCCACCGCCGGTCGGCTGGAGGCGTGGGCGGCGCGCGATGCGCGCCTCCGCGTGGTCCGCCGGGCGCACGCCGGTCTCATCGAAGCGCTCAACGCAGGCTGGAAGGCCTGTCGGGCGGATGTCATCGCCCGCCACGACGCCGATGACCTCGCCTACCCCGATCGGCTGCAGGCACAGTGGGACCGGCTGGCGGCCGAGCCGGACCTGGCCGCCGTCGGCTGCCTGGTGGAGGGGTTCCCGCCGGAGGAGATCAGGGAAGGCTTTCGCCTCTACATCGAATGGTTGAACGGGCTGACCACGCCAGAGGCCATCGCCCGTGAGATGTTCGTCGAGAGCCCTCTGGTCCATCCTTCGGTGATGGTGCGCCGCAGCTGGCTCGATCGCTTGGGCGGCTACCAGGATCACGGTTGGCCGGAGGACTACGATCTGTGGCTGCGGATGCACCTGGCCGGCGCGCGCTTCGCCAAGGTCGAACGCCCGCTGATGGCCTGGCGGGACCACCCGGCGCGGGCGACGCGCACCGACTCGCGCTACTCGGTGGAGAACTTCCTGCGCGCCAAGGCCCACTACTTGATGCAGGGTCCGCTGCGGCAGGCACCCGGGGTCATCGTCTGGGGCGCCGGAGCCATCGGGCGCCGACTCGGCAAGCATCTCGTGCGCGAGGGGGCGCCGTTGCTGGCTTTCATTGACATCGATCCGGTGAAGATCGGCCGTAGCCGCCGGGGGAAACCGATCCACGCGCCCGACGACCTAACGGAGCTGTTGCACGCGACGCCCGGGACGGTCGTGCTTGCCGCCGTCGGAGCGCGCGGGGCACGCGAGATCATCCGGACCCGGCTGAAAGGAATGAATCTGGCTGAAGGCCGGGATTGGTGGGCGGTGGCGTAGGGGCCTACACCCCGAAGGCCTTCACTCGCGGCCAGAGCTGTACCGCGAAGACCAGGATCCCCAGCGCCTCGGCGGAGTGGCCGACCCCGAGGAGCAGGCGCGGTCCCACCAGCGCCATCGTCAGACCGGAAACCCACACGCCGAGGTTAAGCAAAGCCCAGGCCGCCCACGCCGGCGCCTCTGGACCGCGCCGCCCGCCAGGGTGGCGAGGGAGAATCCAGTAGGCCACGGCCAGCGCCAGCTGCGCCGTCCAGCCGATGGTGAGAAGTTCGATGTGGAGTCCGCGCAGCGGCCACGCCCAGGCGCAAACACCGCTGGCCTTTGCGCACAACATCAGCGCACCCAGGCTGAATCCCAAGATCAGGTGAAGGAGGGCCAGCCGCAAGGCCCAGCGCGTCAGCCGCGGCATCTCAACCCCCCTTCACCCTTGGCCAGGTGTTGAGGACGAAACCCAGTCCCGCCAGCCACTGCATCAGAGCGGAACCTATCAGCCATAGCGCGCCCGGGCCGCCCAAGGCCGCCATGGGTTCACCCACCGCGCGCGCCGCGAGTCCGGCATTGAGGAGAACATACGTCGCCGCGGCCAGGCCTTCGCTTCCTCGGGGATGCTCGGTGCTGGCTTTGGGGAACATCCAGTAGACCACCCCGAAGATCAGTTGCGTAATCCATCCAACAACGAAGGCATGCATCTGGACCGGGGCAAAGGCGGCCGAGGGCCAACTGGCCGGCAAGATGACCGATACAACCCCCAGAAGCAGGGCCAGGGCCAGCCAAGCGAACGAGGTCTTGATGTACCAACGGGCCAGGGTAGGCATGACCGCCTCGACCTGACGTGGGCCACGGCCGGGCTAAGGTTCGGGCTCGGCGCCTTTGAGGAGCAACAGGAGAAGGGTGAGCTCGGTTTCGGCGTGCACGCTGTGCGGCAGATGGGCCGGCATATAGGCCCAGGTTCCAGGACCGGCGGCGGAGCTCTGGCTCCCCAGTCGAATCCGGCCCTGGCCCTTCAACACGTGCAGCACCGCGGGTTGCGAGGCGGTGTGCTCGCTCAGTTCCTGTCCGGCGGCGAAGGCGAACAGCGTGACCTTGACGTGTTCACCGGCGTACACCGTCCGGCTGACGATGCTGTCGGTCAGGGCGGTCGACAGCAGCGATCCCAGGTCGGGAACAAGGTGGGTTTCGTCGACCACGGGCGGACTCAGCTTTCCAAACCTAGGAGGCGCCCGTTGGCGTGTCCTTCGGGGGCTGTTCCTCGTCGTCCTTGCCGCTGAGCCCGTCGCGGAAGGCGCGGATCCCGCGCCCGAGTTCGCCTCCAAGCTTGGAGATCCGCCCGACGCCGAAGATCAACACGACGATCCCGACGATGATCAGCAGTTCCGGCAGACCGATGCTGCGCATGCCTTCCATCCTATCGGCTCCCGTTCTCGAGCCAGCAGTTTGGATGCATTATACGACGCGGCGGCCGGTGGCACCTGTCATAGGATGCAGAGAGCCCTTCGTCTAGCCTGGTGGCCCCGGGCTCCAAGTTCGCTCTGTGACCTACTGCAAAGGAGCTTGCCAGGGTCCCTGAGCGAAGGCCGCCTGGCGCCTTCGGGCACAACGCCGGACACTGCGACCGCAGTCGAAGGGCCCTTGCGCAAGCGCTCTTCGACTGCGCGACGGGGCCAACACTCGGCCCCGCCGCTCCGCTCAGAGTCGCTTCAGACGCGAGTCCTCGATCAGTGTCCGGAGCCTTCGGTCAGCGTGCCCGAGAAGATCGTCGGATCCTCAGCCCCCTCGGCGAGCAAGAACCCGACCAGGCCGCGCTCCAACCGACTGAGAGCGTGATCCACCAGGAGGTAGCGGCCGGGCACGTCGACACGGAACTCGACCACGGCCGCGCCGCCGGGTGGGACGCTGACGGTCTGGACGTCGGTCAGCGGTGGCGAGGTCAGGGCGGCGAACGGGTAGACGCGATCGAAGATCTCGCCGATGACATGGAACGACGACGTGGCGTTGGGACCACCGACGCCGAAGAAGATGCGCACGCTGTCGCCCACATTGACGTGGAGGGCGTTCTCGTCCGTGGTCAGCGCCATGGCCGCGCCGTTGAAGACGAAGTACTCGGGATCCTCGGCCAGCATCTTCTCCATGCTGAAGGTGAGAGCGCCCTGGGTGCCGAAAGGCTCGACCGTATAGATCTCGCCCTGCATCACGTAGAACTCCTTGTCCACCGGCGGCAATCCCCCTTCCGGCTCGACCAGGATGAGACCGTACATGCCCGAGGCGATGTGGTGGGCCACGCTCGGCGTGGCGCAGTGATACACGAACAGCCCCGGATTGAGGGCACGGAAGGAGAACGCGTGCGTCTCGCCCGGCAGAGTCTGGGTGTAGACCGCGCCGCCTCCCGGTCCGTTGACGGCGTGCAGGTCGATGGAGTGGCCCAATGTGCTGGTCGTGTCGTTGTGCAGGGTCAGGTTCACCGTGTCGCCGACGCGCACGCGCACGAACGGCCCCGGGACGGTGCCGTTGAAAGTGAAATAGGAATAGGTGGCGCCGTCGGCCAGCTGGGCGACGACTTCCTGCGCCGTCAGCTCGACATCCACCGTCTGCGGGGCGCGGCGACCGATTGGCCCCGGCAGGTCGGCCGGGTTGTGAACGACGGAGACGGCCTGGGAGGGGGCTTCGGTCGCAGCGGCGGGATTCCCGACGCGCAGGACCCCTTCCATTCCGGCCTGGCGATGGCCGGGGACGGTGCAGTAGTAGAAGAACTCCCCTTCCCGATCGACCGTGAAGGTCACCTTGGCGGTCTCATCGAGGTTCTGAATCTGAGGCGTCTTCACGTTGAACTCGTCGATCGTCAGGTCGTGCAAGATGGAATCTCCGTTGACGAGGGTGATTTCGACGACGTCGCCGGGTTGGGCGGTCAGGACCGGATTGGCCTGGCCGTCGATATCTCCACCGCGGCCGACGAAGTTCAACTTGCCCGTGCCGGCGCCCGTCACCAGCGTGTAGCGCACCGTCGGCTCCAGGACCATCGTGGTCTGCGTCGGCGCCGGAGGGACGGTGGGCGGGGAGGGCGGGAGCGTGGGGGTGGCGGCCGGCGCGCAGGCCGCCAGCGCCGCCAGCAACACGGGGGCGATACGAATCCAAATGCTCCAGACTTTCATGTCTCTTCTCCATGGATTTGAGATAGGGCGGGCGCGGCGCCTTCAAGGGAGCGAAAGAAGGAGGCTGCCGGGACGTGATGCATGTCCAGGGCCTCCTCGAGGGTGTCGAAGGCGCTGAACGCACACCCAATGCAGGCCATGCGGTGTTCCACGAAGGCGCGAGCCCCAGTCGGCCAGCGTGTCAGCAGGTCGCCTATGGTGAGCTTCAAAGCCTCCGCGGGGCGCGGGAAGTCGACCATCGCAAGGCCAGTCTAGCTGCCCCCAGAGGGGCTGTCGTTGCGCTGGCGCAAAGACGGTCAGCTCGAGGGCGGCCGCTCGACGAGGTCTTCCCCGATGGCGATCAGCGCGTGGGGGTTCAGCACGGTCACGCGGTTGCGGCTGGAGAGCAGGATGCCCTTGCGCTCCCATGCCTTGAGGGTTCGGCTGACGGTGAAGAGCGTCGTCCCGGTCAGATTGGCCAGGTCTTGGCGCGACAGGGGAGTCGACAAAGTGACGCCCTCCTCCGTCTTGACGCCCGTCTGCGTGGCGAGCCGGGCGATGGTGCGGGCGATGCGCTGCTCGACGCGTTGTGTGGCCAGTTCGCGCAAGCGCACATGGGATGCCTGGAGGACCTCCGTGGCGAAGCGCAGCAGGCGGACGGTCACCGACGGGTGACGCTGCAGGATGTCGTTGAAGTCGTCGGCATCGATCGCGAACGCCAGGCCGTCCGTCAGGGCGATGGCGGTGCCGGGATACGCCCCTTCACCCAGCGTGGGCAGCGCGCCGATGATCTCTCCGGGTCCGAAGATGTGCAGGATGACGTCCAGACCTTCGGGAGAGGTCTGCACGATCTTGACCTGGCCCTCGCCGACCAGGTAGTAGACCGCCGCCGGCTCGCCCTCACGAAAAAGGCGACGACCGCGCTCGAACGGCCGGGAGCGGAAGCTGGCGGCGACCCGAGCCAGGTCCTCGGGGCCCAGCCCTGAGAAGATCTTCGCCTGAATGAAGCCCTCGTGTGGCGGCAGGGCCTCCGCCGACGGGGCCGCCCGGCGCGGCGGAGGGGGCAGCGTCGAGTGGTGGTTCGTCATCGGGCGGAGCGGCGCAGGCGCGCCGGCCCCTCCTCCGGGAAGGCCGAGGCGACGGCCGTGGCGGTGCGGGTCAGCAGGTCGGCGTCCTCGGGGGTATAGCCGGCGTCGTTCTTGCGCGGCCCGAGAGCGAGACGCCCAAATGCCTTCTGGTCTGCGGCGAGGGGCACGGTCAGGACGGGCTGTCCCGTCCACGTGCCGCTCTGGTATGCCAGCTGCTCCTGCCTGCGGCCTCGCAGATAGACCGCTCCGCCCTCGGCGTCGAAGGCGAGCAGCGCCTCATCCAGCAGGCGCCGCGAGGCTTGCAGCGGCGAGACGACCCACAGGCCTCGTTGCACCTCCTCCGCCAGTGTGTCCAGCCGGCGTCGCGTATCGTGGATGTCTTTGAAACGCCGGTCGACGACCGCCTGCAGCCTCGTCCGGATCGGCGTGAAGGCCGAAGCCAGAACCAGGGTCGTGAGTACGACGGCAGCGTCGGACTTCTGCCCGGTGATGGACTGGAAGAGTCTCTGGAACAGGCTGATGGAGGCCGTGTACAGCCCCGCCAGGATCGCCGTCAGGGCGCCGTAGACCAGCGCGCGATTGATGATGACGTCGATGTCGAAAAGCCGGTGACGCAGGATGGCGATGGTCAGCGTCACCGGGATGGCGGAGAGGGACAGCCACCAGACCGTGCTGCTCGCGGCCGCCCACGACGGCAGCGGAGCCCCCGGCGGAAGGTTCTGGAGATAGACGTACGGCAGACCCTGGGCGATCATCAAAACCAGCCACGTGGCCAGGCCGAAGACCACCCAACGTGTTTGTTCGCGGGCGGCAGGGGTCGACACCTGTTTGTATCGGTAGACCTGGGAGGCGAATGCCAGTCCGAAGAGGATGACGAGCAGGACCGCCCAAAGCTGAGCCGGGAGTGTGTTGAGGGCGCTCGCCGACCCGGCGTCGAGGAAGGGAAGGAACGCCAGGCTGCCCGCCGCGAGCAGGATCAGCCAGCGGCTCCCTTTCGGAACAGGGCGCCCGTCCGGAAACAGCACGATGAGGGCAACCGTCGGCACCGTGAAGAAAATCGGTTGGATCACACTCACGGCCAGCTCGCCGGCGCCGGGCACGGCCGCTTCGAGGGATTCGAGCGGGCCGGCCAGGACGACCCCGTAGATCAGGACGAAGAACGACACAAACAGGGCCATCGGATCGTCCCGCCGGCCGCGAAAGAGGATGAAGGACAGGGCCAGGCAGATGACGGCGGTGGCCAGGGAGCTCAGGCCGCCAAGCACATAGAAGAAGTTGTAGGGCTCAGGTCCAGGCTGGACAGGGTTCTGACCACGAAGCCAGACGGAGTAGCCTGCGAGCGATGCGACGACGAGCGCGACCGAGGCGACCGCCGTCACGACCCACGCCGCCTGGGCCAGGCGAGACCATCGGCTGGCCGTAGCCCCTGGCGTCGGCGGAGTCGCCGGTCCGACGTCGGCGCGGCTCCGCTGGGAGGCTGGCTTGCGGCGTGGGCGGAGAGCGTTTCGGGGACGCGCAGTCAATGCCGGTCTCACCCTAGAACGGCTTGAACATCATCAGCCACAGGATGATGGCGATGGGCACCACTCCCATGGCGGCGACCTCGACGGGGCGCATGCCGGCTGCGGCGGCCCGGATGACCTCGTCGCTGGCCGGGGTGGCGGCAGGTTGAGCGCGCCGTCCGTCGAAGTAGGGCAGCCCGGCTGCCTGGCGTAAGCGGTTCATCGGCATCGAGCTGCGAAGGTACATCCCGACGAGCGTGAGAACGAGAAGAATGAGGGAGGTCCAGATCCAACCCTGACCCCACCAGTGGCCGACGAAGCCAAGGATGATGCCGGCGATCAGTAGGATCAGCAACGAGGCATAGCTCACGCCGAGCCCTGCGCTGGAAAGGTCGAGCAGTGCTGCCAGTCGAGAACGCTCCGACTCACGCCGGATACGGAAGACGGCGCTGGCGGAACCCCCATGGGCCAAGAGGAAGATGAAGACGGCGAGGATGTGAAGGTAGACGATCCAGCGGTACATACGGCCTCCGGGTCGGGTGGGCATGGGCTGGGGCCACGGCCGCCCCAGTTGGTTTCGTTCAGGTCAGGATGGTCGTTCGAACTGCGTTCCTCACCGCGAGGAGGTGCGAATATACCGCCGACCCCACGGCGGCGCAATGGCGAGCCCACCGCCCGTGAGGAACGGCCTCGCGGGTTGCGGAAGAATACGTTCTCCACCTCACCCCCCATCCCCCAGAAATAGACACCCCTCCCCCTGCAGTGGACTTGCGCGAGAGAAGCCGAGCCCAGGCAGGGGGAGGGGTAAGGGGTGGGGGTATGAAGTGCGAGCCCGCGTTTCCCCAACCTGCTAGTCGGCCGCCGGGCGAAGGAGCCTCGGGATGAGCCGCGGCACGCGCCGTTGGTATTCGGCATAGGCCTCGCCGAACTCGGCCCGCAGGCGAGCCTCCTCGTGGAACGTGCCGAGGTAGAAGTAAGCGGTCAGCGCGAGATCAACCGCCAGCAGCGTGGTGGTCATCAGGGGGGTCAGCCACAGGAAGGCCATCCCGGCCGTGTAGAGCGGGTGCCGAACGTAGCGGTACAGTCCGGTCGTGACCAGCGAGGGCGTCTCGCGGTCGCTCGGCATCAGCTGACGCAAGCCGAGAAAGTGGAGCGCGTCGGTTTGCCAGATGCCGACGGCGACGCAAGCCGCCGCAACCGCCTGACCTGCCACAAAGAGAATGCTCCAGGGCCAGGGAACGGCATACAGTCTCCGGCCCGGCTCGAGCGCCAGTACGGCGAGCACGGGCAGGAACGTGATGGCGCCGATGACGTTGAAGATCAGGCGGTAGACACGCTCCGCCGCCCCGCCCAGCAGCGCCCGGGCGCGGGCCTTGGCCCACCGGCTGGCCAACAGGCTGTGTAAGGCGGCATACGCGGCGACGGCGATGAACGCGAGGACGGGTCCGGCCATGGATCTGCTCGGGCACGAAGAATAACACGGGCCGTTGCACCGACCTTGGGTTCAAGTTCCCAGCTTCCAGTTCCCAGTCCACTGGAAACTGGCAACTGGAGACTGGAAACCATTTGGGTGAGTGTCCTGATGGTAAAATCCCTCGTCGCGCCGGCGCGCGGTCAGCCGGCCTCACCCTCATCCGGATGGACGACTCCAAGAGCTGCATCTTCTGCCGCATCGCCCGCGGGCAGGCGGAGGCCAGCGTGGTCTACGACGACGACCTGGTGCTGGCCTTCCTGGATTCGCATCCGGTGGCCGAAGGCCACTGCCTGGTTGTGCCCAAGCGGCACGCCTCCGGGCTGGCGGCGCTCGATCCCGACAGCGGCGCGCGCATGTTCTCCGTGGCGCGGCGTCTGGCGCTGGCGATGCAGAGCGAGGCTCGGCGCGTCGATGGGGTCAACCTACACCTCGCCGACGGGGCGGCCGCCGGTCAGAGTGTCTTCCACTGCCACCTGCACGTCATCCCTCGCACGCTGGGCGATGGATTTGGCCTGCGCATCCCGCTGGGAAGCCGCCCGACGCCGGACCGGGGCGGGCTTGAGGCCGCAGCGGCGCGCCTGCGGCGCAGCCTGGCCGAGGCGGTCGGGACGTGATCGAGCGCGTGTGCGTCTTCTGCGGCTCGAGCGACGGAGTCGCTGCGCCGTATCTCGACATCGCCCGTTCGATGGGGGCGGTCCTGGCGCGGCGAGGGCTGACGCTGGTTTACGGTGGTGGAGGCACGGGGTTGATGGGCGCGCTGGCCGACGGCGTGCTGGACCATGGGGGACAGGTGATCGGGATCATGCCGCGTCTCTTCGATACGCCGGTGCTCCGCCACGGCCGCCTCCAGGAGCTGCGCGTGGTCGACTCGATGCATGACCGCAAGGCGATGATGATCGAGCTGAGCGACGCCTTTGTGGCCCTGCCGGGCGGGTTCGGCACGATGGAAGAGCTGTTCGAGGTTTTGACGTGGGCGCAGATCGGGCTCCATGCGCGCCCGGTCGGGTTGTTGAATCACAACGATTACTTCCACTCGCTCCTGGAGTGGATGGACCGAGCTGCCGCTGAAGGCTTCATCTATCCCGAACACCGGGGCCTGTACGTTCACGCCGAGGAACCGGAAGCGCTCCTGGATCACCTGGTGGTCTATCAGCCGCCTGCCGGGTTGGAACGCTGGATGACGCGGGTGGAGGCCAACGAATGAACCTAGCCGAATACTTCGACCATTGGCCGGTGGTCCATCGCGATCTGTTGCGCGGCGTCGCCATGCTGAAGGACGCCCAGCTGGAGTTCCGTCCCTCGGAGCAGTATCCCCGGACGGTCGGCGACATCCTGCGCCACATCATCAACCTGGAAGAGGGGTGGATCCAATTCGTGATCCGCCGTGCCCTGCCGGCCTGGCCGGACGAACGTTCCCTGGGGGACAACGTCGCCTCGCTGCGCGCCAACCTGGAGCGCGTTCACAAGGAGACCATGGCCTACCTGGCCACGCTCGAGCTCGGCGATCTCGATCGCATTGTGCAGGTGCCCGACGATGGAACGCCCATGCTCGGGTGGATCCTGTGGCACGTTCTCGAACAGGTCATTCATCATCGCGGTGAGTTGTTCTTGTGCCTGAGCATGCTCGGCATGGAGCGGCCCGCCATCGACCGGCCCCAATAGGCGCCTGCCCGTCCACTCTCCCATGACCGAGCCGGTACGCGTCCTCCACTTCGCCGACGTCCACGTCGGCATGGAGAACTACGGACAGCTGGACCCCGCCACGGGCACCTCCAGCCGCGTGCGCGACTTCCTCGACCGCCTCGACGAAGTCATCGACTTCGCCATCGCCCACGACGGCGACCTGGCCGTCTTCGCCGGAGACGCCTTCAAGAGCCGCGACCCCGAGCCCACGCAGCAACGCGAGTTCGCCCAGCGCATCAAGCGGCTGGCCGATCACATGCCGACGCTGCTGCTGGTGGGCAACCACGACATGCCCGGCGTCGCCACCAAGGCCAGCAGCGTTGACATCTTTCAAGCGCTGGACGTGCCGGACGTGATCGTCGGCGACAAGCCCGGGGGGCGGGTCGTCGAGACGCGTCGCGGTCCCGTCTATCTGGCGTGGATCCCCTATCCGATGCGCAACCGCCTGCTCTCCCGCGACGAGCATGTCGGCAAGACGATCGACGAGTTGGAGAGCGCCCTGCGCCAAACGGTGGCCGACATCGTCGCCGGCCTGACCGAGACGGCGCGGGAGCAGGCCATGCCGCGGCTGCTGGCGGGCCACCTGTCGGTGGCGGAGGCACGGCTGGGCTCGGAGCGGTCGGTGATGCTCGGGAACGACGTGGCCGTGTTCAGCTCGACCCTGACGGACGCGGCCTGGGACTACGTCGCCCTCGGGCACATCCACAAGCACCAGGTCCTCAACCCCGGCGGCTACCCGCCGATCGTCTACAGCGGCTCGCTGGAACGCATCGACTTCGGGGAGGAGGACGAGACCAAGGGCTTCTGTTGGATCGAACTGGAGCGGGGAAAGACGAGTTGGACGTTTCAGCCGGTGGCCGCCCGGCCGTTTCGGACGTTTCGCGTGGACGTGAGCCAGGCCGACGACCCGACGGCGGCCGTGCTGCAGGCCGTCGACCCGAAGACGGTGGAGGGCACGGTCGTTCGCCTTCTGGTGACGATGCGCGCCGACCAACAGGCGCAGCTGCATGAGCGCGAGATCGATGCGGCGCTGTCCGGGGCCAGCACGCACTCCCTGGTGCGCCAGATCGAGAGCGAGATGCGGGCGCGGTTGGGGGACGCCGCCCTGGAAACCTTCACGCCCCTGCAACTGGTCGAGCAGTACTTCCGCCTGCGCGGCGAGTCGGAGCCGCGCCTGAAGGAACTGATGGCCCGGGCGGCCGACCTGCTGGCCGAGACTCCGTCCGAGTCGGCGACGAGGCCGGGTGCGCGGCGATGATCCCCGTCGAGCTCGACATCGAGAACTTCCTTCCCTACCGGCATCCCGGTCCGCTCAGCCTCGATGGAATCCACATCGCCTGCCTGGCCGGCCCCAACGGATCCGGCAAGTCGTCCATCTTCGATGCCATCACCTGGGCGTTGTGGGGCAAGGCGCGCAGCAACAGCGCCGATGACCTGATTCACCAGGGCGAGACCGAGATGCGCGTGGCCCTGACGTTCGACCAGAGCGGCGGCCGCTATCGCGTGCTGCGCCAGCGCAAGGCCGGCGGCCGCGGCGCCAGCCTGCTGGAGTTCCAGGGCTGGGACGCCAGTGTGCAGAGCTGGCGCGGGCTGTCGGAAGGCGGCGTGCGCGAGACGCAGCAGGCGATCGACGAGTTGCTGCGCCTCGACTATGAGACCTTCGTCAACTCGGCCCTGCTGGTGCAGGGTCACGCCGATGAGTTCACCCGCAAGACGCCCGCCGAACGCAAGCAGGTGTTGGGCAAGATCCTCGGCCTGGAGCGCTGGGATGTCTTCGAGCAGCGCGCCCGCGACCGCATCGGAGAAACGCGCGCCGCCATTCAGCGCCTGGAAGGATGGCTGCAAGAGGTCGAAGCCGAGCTGCGGCGGGAGCCGGAATATCGGGCGATCCTCGAGGCGGCCCAGGCGGAGGCCGATTCGACCGCGGCGCGGCTCGATCAGGCCGAGCGCCAGTGGGCCGATCTGGAGCAGACGCGCACCGAGCTGGTCTCCCTGCAGCGCCAGATCGATGACCTCACCCGGCGGATCGTCACGGCCGAGCGCGAGCGAGCCGAGGCGGCGCAGGAGTTGGCTGCCGTTCAGGCTCAGGCCGACCGCGTGGCTCTCGAGGCGGCGCTGACGGAGGTCCGCCGCGCGCTCGAAGTCTTCGGGACGATCGATACCGAGCTGGAGCAGGTCACCGCATCACTCGGCGAGGCTCGTACCGGAGCGGCGCACCTGAAGGGCTTGAACCAGGCCATGGTGGCGGAAAGCGACCCGCTCAAGAATCGCTTGAGTGTCCTCCAGGCGTCGCAATCCCCGACGTGCCCCACCTGCGGTCAGACTCTCACGGAAGACCACCGCCACCGCCTCGTCGACGAGATTCAGTCCGATCTCGAGGCGCGACGAGAGGCCTACCGGGTCCACCAGGCTCAGTTGCGGGAGATCGAATCGCGTGCCGTGGATCTCGAGCGGCAGCAGGCCGGCTTGCAGGCGCGCCTGCGCGAGCGGCCCGGCCTGGAGAAGCGCCGCGGCGAGCTGGAGGCCGCCTGGCAGCACGCCGAGGCGGCGGGGGAACGGGCGCGCGCCCTGGAAGCGCGGCTGGCGCGTTGGGAGCAGGATGCTGTGGCGGACCAGGCGGCCCGCGCCGACCTGGAACGGCGCGCCGACGAGAGCGAAGCGCGCTTGCACGCCGCGTCATTGACCCAAGCCGACCTCGACCGCCTGCGCCTGGAGAAGCGCCTGGCCGACGAACGCGTCGGCGGGGCCCGCCAGCAATTGCATGCCCTCGAGGCCTTTGGCAAGCAGCGCGAGACCCGTCTGGCCGAGCGCCAGCGCCTCGACCTGGAGCGCGGTCTATTCGAGGACCTTCGGCAAGCGTTCGGCAAGCGCGGCGTTCCGGCCATGGTCATCGAGACCGTCGTCCCTGAATTGGAGCGGGCCGCCAACGAGTTGCTGGGACGCATGACCGACGGACGCATGCACGTGCGCATCGAAACCCAGCGCGAAAGCAAGGAAGGTGAGCTGCGCGAGGCGTTGGATATCCTGATCTCGGATGAGCTGGGCACGCGCGCTTACGAGCTGTACTCCGGCGGTGAGGCCTTCCGCATCGACTTCGCCGTCCGCATTGCTTTGTCGCGGCTGTTGGCCCGCCGGGCGGGCGCACAGCTGCGCTGCCTGTTCATCGATGAGGGTTTCGGTTCGCAGGACACCCGCGGCCGGGAGCAGCTCGTGGCGACGATCAACAGCATCCAGGACGACTTCGACCGCATCCTGGTCATCACCCACATCGACGAATTGAAGGATGCCTTCCCCGTGCGGATCGAGATCCGCAAGACGGCGGAAGGCTCGGTCTACAACCTGAGCTAGTGTCATGGATGGATTCATGAAGAGATCCTTGCGCTCATCCCATGAGAGAAGGTTCCCACCTCTCCCCCTGCCCCTCGCGAAGCAGCCCTGTGGGCCTCTCCGCCGGGAAACGACCGTCGACAGAGTATTCCGTGGTGGAGAGGGGGAGCATCCAAAGGAGGCGGGGAGCCGAAGGCTCCCCGCCTCCTTCAAAACTCTTCCCCTCCCCCGGAATCGGCTCGTCCAGGGGAGGCTTGACCCGTCCGGGGGAGGCCTTCCAGGCTGCTCCGCGAGGGTGAGGGGTGGGGGTCGAGGAGGACTCTCCCTAAGATCCGAAGTGAAGGCCGCCGTATGCGAGTGCTGATCAGCGGCGGCACCGGATTCATCGGGCGGAGCCTGACGGACAAGGCCTTGGCGCGCCGCTGGGAGACGTACGTCGTGACCCGCCGGCCGGACAGCCCTGCGGCGAGGCGCCTGGCGGCCCAAGGGGTGCGGTTGCTGCTGGGAGACGTGACGGCCCGCGAGAGCGTCAAGGCCGCCCTCGAGGTCGCCCGGCCGGATGTGTTCTTCCACGTAGCCGGCTGGTACGAACTGGGTGTGCCACGCCGCCTTCACCGCGCCATGCGAGCCGTCAATGTCGAAGGTACCGAGCACGCGCTGACGCTGGCGGCCGAGGCCGGCGTCCGGCGCACGATCTACATCTCGACGACGACCGCCCTGGGGGACACGGGCGGGACCATCGCCGACGAATCGTTCGAGCGGCGCAGCCCCGAGCTTTCGATCTACGAAAAGACGAAGACGGAGGCCCACCGGTTGGCGCTACGGCACCAGGCCGCCGGCGAAGACGTGATCGTCGCCTGCCCGGCTCAGGTCATCGGCCCGGGCGACCACTCGGCCTTTGGCGTCATGGCGCGTTTGTACGTGCGCCGGCGCATGCCTCCCATCGCCTGGGCGCCGGAGGGGACGTTCACCTTCGCCCACGTGGAGGACGTCGCCGACGGCCTGGCCTCCCTGGCCAAGCGCGGCCACGTCGGGGAGACGTACTTCCTCGCCGGCCATATCCTGTCGCTGCGCCAACTGATGGGCGTGTGGGAGGCGACCCTCGGGCGAAGGCCCGTGGGGTTGTGGATGCCGAGGCCATTGGCGCTGGGCCAGGGGTTCCTGTTGGGGCCGCTGCTGCGCCTCTTCGGCCAGCCCGCCTTCATTTCGACCGAGGTCGTTCGCAGCGGTTACGTATCGTTTCAGTATTCTTCGAAGAAGGCCGAGACAGAGCTTGGCCTCCGGTTTCGCCCGGCGGATCAGGCCTGGCGTGAGACGCTGCTGGCGGAGCAGGAGGCGGCCGCAGGGCTGCGCCCAACGGGGCCGTAGAGCGACGGAAGGTGTAGGGGCGAAGCATCGCCCACATCGGTCTCGAGCCGTGGGACTCTCAGGCGATGCTTCTCCCCTAAGGTTTTGTGACGGGAATCTGATGGCGGTCGAAAGAAGCGTTCAGCCGGCCGAAGATCCCCCGTTGGCGTCGCCGGTGGGCAGCCAGACGGTGAAGCGGGCGCCCGTTCCAGGCTTGCGCTCAGCCTCCATGCTGATGCGCCCGCCGTGCCGGTCGACGATCTCCTTGCAGATCGCCAACCCGAGCCCGGTGCCCGCCGCGCCGGTCGTCCGCCCGGCGCGGCCGCGGAAGAATCGCCGGAACAGCTGAGGCTGTTCCTCGGCGGGAATGCCGGGGCCGGTGTCCTCCACGTCGGTCGCCACTCCGAGCGCGTTCTCCTCATCGAGCCGATACGTACGCAGCATAACCTTGCCATGGTCGGGGGTGTAGTTGATGGCGTTGGTCAGCAGGTTGGTGAAGACTTGCGTCAACAGCCGCTCGTCACCCATCGCCAGGGGCAGGGCGGGATCGACGGCCAGATGGAGCTCCAGGCCGCGGCTGGCGGCCAGGTTGCGGCGGTCGTCGACCAGCGAGCGCAGCAGCCGGTTGATGTCCACCGGTTGCATGTTCGGGACGGTGGAACCTGAATCGAGCCGTGACAGAGACAGCAGATCGTCGATCAGATGCGCCAGGCGGTCGCTCTCGCGCGAGAGGGTGTCGAGGTAGCGCTCGACCTTCATTCGGTCGGAGGTCGTCCGCAGCAGGTCCAGGTAGAGGCGGATGTTGGTGAGGGGTGTGCGCAGTTCATGGGAGACGTCGGAGACAAACTGCGTCTTGAGACGGTCGACCTCTTTGAGGGCACTGATGTCGTAAAGCACGGCAACGATGTGGACGACGGCGCCCCTTGGGTCCAGCAGCGGCGTGACCGTCAGGGCGACGTCGTAGGTGCTGCCGTCCTTGCGCCGGTTGACCATCTCGCCGTGCCAGCTGCGGCCGCTGGTCACCGTCGACCACAGCTCACCGTAGAGCTCCGCGCCGTGCAGGCCGCTCTTGAGGATGCTTGCCGGATGGCCGACGGCTTCCTCGGAGCTGTAGCCGTTCAACCGCTCCCACGCCGGATTGACGTATTCGATCACGCCGGCGGCGTCGGTGACCACGACGGCGTCTCCAACGTTGAACAGGATGGCATCCAGCCGGTCGCGCTCGGCGCGCAGCGCCTCCTCAAGGGCGCGCCGATCCGAGATGTCCAGGACCAACACGGTCACGCCCTGGGAGGTCCTCTGCTCGTCGTAGATCACCCTCAAGCCCATCAGGACCGGAAGGCGCCGGCCGGATGGCCCGGCGAAGTCGACCTCGATGACTTCGGCCGGAGGCGCCTGCCCGCGCAGGCGCTGCGTGATCAGGTTCATCGTCTGGTCGGCGGACTCGCTCGGCAGCAGGTCCGCCATGCGCCGGCCGACGAGCTGCTCGACCGGTCGCTCCATCAACACGGCGAAGGCCTGGTTGGCGTAGGTCACCACGCTCTGCTGGTCGAGCTGGGCGATCGCCGCGATCGAGGTCTCGACCAACGAACGGTAGCGGGCTTCGGAGAGGGCCAAGTCGTGGGTGCGCTGGGCCACCTCTGATTCGAGGCGGGCGGCCTGAGCTTGAATCTGGCCGAAGAGGTGAGCGTTCTCGATGGCGACGGCGGCCTGCGCCGCCAGCGCCGTCAGCAGGTCAAGATCCGACGGATGGAAGGGACGGTCGCGACCGTCGCGGATGACCACCATCGCTCCCATCGTCCGCTGCCGGACGATGAGCGGCGCCATCACAATGCACTCCGGCTCGTCTTGAGGCGTCCCCGGCACCTGCAGGCTGCGCGGGTCGGCCGTCGGATCGTTGCTCATCAGGGGCATGCCGTTGGTGACGACCCAGCCTACCAGCCCCGTGCCGAGCGGGAGTTCGAGCGACAGCAGGGCCTCGGCGTGCGTGTCAAGGGCGACCAGACACCGCAGCACGCCGCGTTCCTGGTCGAGCAAGTGGATGCGGCTGCCGTCGGCGTGGAGCAACTCGCGGGCCTGGTCGGCGATCATGCTCAGCACGGTGACCAGGTCGAGCGAGGCGGTGATCGAACGCGCCGTCCGGATCAGCGCCTGGGCCTCTTCGGCGCGGCGGCTGGCCTCGGCGTACAGCCGAGCATTGCGGACGGCGATGGACGCCATGCGCCCGATGCCCTCGGCAATGGCGACCCGCTCGGGGCTGAAGGGTTTGCCTTTGCGGACGGTGAACAATCCCATGGCGCCGATCACCTGGTCCCCGTCGCGCAGCGGCAGTCCGAGGAAGGCTGATGCCCCGGCGCGCACCCAGGAGGCCATCGCCTCCGGGTCGGAAGGGTAGTCGTCGATGCGAATCGGCTGCCGCTGCTCGATCACCCGCCAGACAACCCCCTGGCCGCGCGTCGGCTTGAGGTGGGGATCGTCCGGCAGTCCGTAGAGGTACGGCTGGCTGAGGCCATCGCCGGACGGTTCGAGCAGACTGATGGCGGCGAAATCGGCGCCCGTCATCTCGGCGGCCAGCCGCGTCACGCGCTGCAGGACCTCCGGCAGTTCCAGGGCGCTCGAGACGGTTTCGGCCACCTGGTTGAGCAGGTGCTCGCGTTCGAGCGCGTGGCTGATCTCCACCTTGCTTCGAACGTGGCCGAGGGCGATGGCGATGTGATCCGCCAACGCCGCCAGCATCGGACCGTCATCGACGGTTAGCCAGCGGGCGGTGAGGGTCACGACGCCGATGGCCTGGTCGCCCAGGCGCAACGGCGCCGCCAGCACGGGCTGATCGCCCAGCATGTTGAGGAGCCGAGGCACCAGGGTACGGAAAGGCGGCGGGGTGATTTGCCGCACCAGATTCGACGACGACGGCGCGAAACACGGCTGACCGCTCTGGAGGGCCTCGCGGATCAGATCGACCTCATCGGAGTTGAAGGCGTGCCCGATGATGTTCAGCCCGCTGAGGCGCTGGAGGGTGAAGGTGAGGGCCTGGCTGATGGCCGAAGTGCGGACCTCGAGCTTCCCGTCGGGGCGGAAGAGCATGACGGAACCGCGCATCTTCAGACGGCGCAGTTCCTCGGTCACAGCCCGTAGCACGTCCTGCTCGCTGGCGGCGCGGCTGGCGACGCCCGCAGAGGCGCGCAAGGTATTCGCCCATATCGAATCGCTTTCGCCGCGGCGAGGGGAACTCAACGGAGAGGAACGACCCTTGGCAACCATCCCCTGCGGCAGTGTATCACAAACCCGCCATCGACCGAGCCATCGTCACGGCCGTGCGCCGGAGGCAGCGGTCAGTGGCCAGTGGTCAGTGGCCAGTGGTCAGTGGTCAGTCCACAGGCCCCTTCTGGCCACTAGCCACTCGCCACGGACCACTGCTCTTCGCGGTACCACGCCGCCGCCTGGCGCGCGCCGTCGAGGGCCGTCCGCGCCAGAGCGACTCCCAACTCGCGCCGGGCCTTGCGGTTGTCGTAGTAGAAGTAGCGCCCGGCCAGCTCCACAAGGACCGGCCGCGCCGCCGGCCGCAGCAGGCGGCCGATGCCGCCGCTTGCCTCGGCCAACGCCCGCGCCAGGTGGAAGGGGATGCGAAGGCGCGGAGGCGGACGACCGACAGCCTCGGCCACGATGTTCAGCAGCTCGACGACACGCAAATTCGCACCGCTGAGGATGTAGCGCTCGCCCGCCCGGCCGCGCTCGAGCGCCGCGCGTGCGCCCTCGGCTACATCCCGGACGTGGACCACGCCCACGCCGCCGTCGATCACCGGCAGACTCCGCCCCCGCAGCATCCACCAGACAATGGCGTTGGACACGCGGTGGAGATCACCCGGCCCGAGGACCACGGATGGATTGACGATGACGACGTCCATCATCGAATCGCCGGCCGCCAGGACCTGGCGCTCGGATTGGTACTTGGCGTAGCCGTACGGCCACATCTCCGGCGGCGCGTTCCACTCGTGCCGTTCGTCCAGGATGCTGGCGTGGGCGTCGGTTGGGGAGGGGGGATCGTCGGGGATTCCGAGCGCGGCGACCGAGGAGACGTAGACGAACCGCCGCACCCCAGCCCGCTGGGCGGCCGCGGCCAGGTGGCTGGCGCCGAGGGTGTGGCTGCCCACGCGCGCCTCGGCACCGCCCGCGCCGCGCATGTTGGCGGCGGCGTGGACCACGGCGTCCATGCCGCGGCACGCCTCCACGAGCGTCCCCGGCTCGAGCATATCGCCGACGGCTTCCTCGACCCGCATCCCGGTCAACAGGCGACGGGAGGATTGCGGGCGAACCAGGACGCGGACGTCGTGCACGTCGGCCAGCTCGCGGGCGATGTGCGAGCCGAGGAAACCTGTGGCGCCCGTAACGAGAACTCGCATGCAGACATTCTAGTCCACGGACGCCATCCCCCCGGGCAGCGGACAGCGGGCGGAGGACAGCCGACAGCCGACAGCGGTACACTTGAGCCACCGTCCCTCAGGAAGAGATCCGATGTCGCTCCTCGCCAACTGGAAAGAAGTCATCGACACGGCGAATCTCTCGCCCGACAAGCACATGGACACCGTCAGTCGGTGGTTGATCATCACCCGCGCGGCCGTGTTCTCGATGACGGGCATCTCGGGCCTGATCGGAGGCCTGTTGGCCCTGGCGACTGTGGGGCGCATCGACCTCCTCAGTTTCGCGCTGGCGTGGTTCGGCCTGATCCTGGCGCATGCCTCCAACAACATGATCAACGATTTCTTCGACCTGGAGGCCGGGGTCGATACGGACGACTACGCCCGGGCGCAGTACGCGCCACACCCGATTCTCGGCGGGTTGATCTCGCGGACGGGTCTGGGGCGGGCCATCCTGGCCATCAATGTCGTGGATGGCGCGATCATGGCCGTCCTGGCGCTGCGGGCCGGCTGGCCGGTGCTGGCTTTCGCTGCCGCGGGCCTGTTCATCAGTGTCTTCTACGTCGCGCCCCCGATTCGCCTCAAGCACCATGGGCTGGGGGAGCCCGGCGTCTTTCTGGTGTGGGGACCGCTGATGATCGGCGGCACGTACTTCGTCAGCGCGCACGCCTGGCCGCCCGCCGGAGTCTGGCTGGCCTGCGTCCCCTACGCCTTGATCGTGACGACCGTCCTGATGGGCAAGCACATCGACAAGCGCGTGGCCGACCAGGCCAAGGGGATTCACACCATCCCCGTCTTGATCGGCGAGAAGGCGTCGTTGACCTTGAACCTGGCTCTCATGGTCTCCTACTACGTGATTGTGGTCATCCTGGTGCTCACCGGCACGCTCGGGCCGTGGGTGCTGCTGGTCGCTCTGGCGCTGCCGAGGTTGCGCCGGGTGTGGAAGACCTACCGCGACCCGAGGCCGGACAAACCACCGGAGAACTACCCCGTCTGGCCCCTGTGGTACGTCGCCGCCGCCTTCTACCATAACAAGCTGGCGGGGGCCATGTTTGTGTTGGGCCTGCTTCTGAACGTGTTGCTCCCCCGTATCTTCTAGACAAGTCGATCCCCGCAGCTACCAGCCGCCACATCGTCCCGGTGTCTTGCCGGGAGCTTCCAGCCACCAGCTAAACCGAGGCTGGCGGCCGAAACGTGACAACTGTCCTCCAGTTTCCCCTGCGCTCTGTACTGGGGCGCCGGCAAGGGGGCTCCTAGACTGGGGTGAACGGGATCCCGGTAGGGCAGGAGAGACCATGTCCGACGCAAAGTCCGGGCGCGTGCTCGTGACCCTCGACGGCAACGCCGCCGCGGCGCACGTCGCCTACGCCACCAACGAAGTCATCGCCATCTACCCCATCACCCCATCGTCCCCGATGGGCGAGACGGCCGACGAGAAGGCCGCCGCCCACGAGCCGAACATCTGGGGTACCGTGCCGGTCGTGGTCGAGATGCAGTCGGAGGGCGGTGCCGCCGGCGCGGTGCACGGGGCGTTGACCACCGGCGCGCTGACGACCACCTTCACCGCCTCCCAGGGCCTGCTGCTGATGATCCCCAACATGTACAAGATCGCCGGCGAGCTGACGCCGACGGTCTTCCACATCGCCGCCCGCTCGCTGGCGGCTCAAGCGCTGTCGATCTTCGGGGATCAAAGCGACGTCATGGCCGCCCGCTCGACCGGCTGGGCGATGCTGGCCTCCGGCAACGTCCAGGAGGTCATGGACCTGGCGCTCATCGCCCAGGCGTCGACTCTCGAAGCGCGCGTTCCCTTCGTCCATTTCTTCGACGGCTTCCGCACCTCGCATGAAATCCAGAAGATCGAAGCGCTGTCCCACGACGACATGCGCGCCCTGATCCCCGACGACCTGGTCTTCGCCCACCGGGCGCGGGCGCTGTCGCCGGATCATCCGACCCTGCGGGGCACGGCCCAAAACCCGGACGTCTACTTTCAGGGTCGCGAGACGGTCAACCCGTACTACACGCACACGCCGGCCATCGTCCAGGCGGCGATGGACCGCTTCGCTGCACGTATCGGACGCGCCTACCGTCTCTTCGACTACCTCGGAGCTCCCGACGCCGAGCGCGTCGTGGTCATGATGGGCTCGGGCGCCGAGACGGTGCATGAGGTCGTGGACGCCCTGACGGCCCGCGGCGAGAAGGTCGGCCTGATCAAGGTGCGGCTCTACCGACCGTTCGACGTGCCGGCGTTCGTGGCCGCTCTCCCGAAAACCGTTGGCCGGATCGCCGTGCTCGACCGGACCAAAGAGCCCGGCGCCGCCGGGGAGCCGCTTTACGTCGACGTCGTCACGGCCCTGGCGGAGACCGCTTCCCAGCCGGGCGGCCGTCCTGCGCCGCTGGTCGTCGGCGGCCGCTACGGCCTCGGGTCGAAGGAATTCAGCCCGGGGATGGCCAAGGCCGTCTTCGATAACCTGGCCCTGCCCCAGCCGAAGAACCACTTCACCGTCGGGATCATCGACGACGTGGGTGGGACAAGCCTGCCTTGGGATGAGCACTTCGGCAGCGAGCCGGAGGGCGTGCACCGGGCGCTGTTCTTCGGCCTGGGCTCCGACGGAACGGTCAGCGCCAACAAGAACTCGATCAAGATCATCGGCAAGGCGACCGACTTCTACGCCCAGGGCTACTTCTACTACGACTCGAAGAAGTCCGGGACGATGACGACCTCGCACTTGCGCTTCAGCCCGACGCCGATCCGCAGCACCTACCTGATCGACCAGGCCGAGTTCGTCGCCTGCCACTCCTTCGCCTTCCTTGAGCGCTACGATCTGATCTCCCACCTGAAGGACGGCGGCACGTTCCTGCTCAACAGCCCGTACCCGAGCGAGGACACCTGGGGCCGCCTGCCCTTCGAAGTGCAGCAGGCCTTGATTCAGAAGCAGGCGAAGGTCTACGTCATCGACGCCTACTCCCTGGCCAAGTCGTTGGGGCTGGGCGGGCGCATCAACATCATCATGCAGACGGCCTTCTTCGCCATCTCCGGCGTCCTGCCGGAGGAGCAGGCTCTGCACTATATCCAGATGGCCGTCGAAGATACCTACGGCGACAAGGGCCCGGCGGTGGTCGAAAAGAACATCCAGGCGGCCAAGCTGGCGAAGGAGCGCGTCCACCGTCTGACTCTGCCCAAGCGCGCCGATAGCCCGCTTCACGTGCGACCGGCGGTCCCCGCCGGCGCGCCGGATTTCGTGCGCCGCGTGACGGCGCCGATGATCGCCGGCGACGGCGACCACCTGCCGGTCTCGGCCATGCCCGCCGACGGGACCTTCCCGGTCGGTACGACACGCTACGAGAAGCGCAACATCGCCCTCGAGATCCCGGTGTGGGATCCGGACATCTGCATCCAGTGCAACCAGTGCGCCTTCGTCTGCCCGCACGCTGCCATCCGCGTCAAGGTCTACGATGCCTCCTACGCCAACGGCCAGGCTCCGGACGGTTTCATTGCGACGCCGGCGCGCGGCCGCGAGTTCGACGGGATGCGCTACACCGTTCAGGTGGCTCCCGAAGACTGCACCGGCTGCGGGACCTGCGTTTACATTTGCCCGGCCTATGCCAAGGACGAGCGCGGGCAGAAGACGGATCGCCAGGCGATCCAGATGGCTCCGCAGGCTCCGATCCGCGAGCGCGAAGCGCGCAATTGGGACTACTTCCTGTCCATCCCCGATCCGGATTCGCGCCTGTTCAACCGCTTCACCACCAAGGGCTCGCAATTCATGCCGCCCCTGTTCGAGTTCTCCGGCGCGTGCGCCGGCTGCGGCGAGACGCCCTACCTCAAGCTCCTGACGCAGTTGTTCGGCGACCGGCTGCTGATCGCCAACGCCACCGGCTGCTCATCGATCTACGGCGGCAACCTGCCGACGGCGCCCTACGCCCCGCGCTTCGACGGTCGAGGCCCGGCCTGGTCGAACTCGCTCTTCGAGGACAATGCCGAGTTCGGCCTGGGCATGCGCCTGACGATGGATCGCCTCGGCGGTTACGCCCGCGAGATGGTCGCCCAGAGCGGCGACGGCGCCGACATTCTGGCTGCGCCGACGGACACACCCGAAGCCGTCGATGCCCTTCGGGTCCAGGTCGACCAATTGCGCGACCAGCTGACGGCGCGCGGCGACGCGGAGGCGCGCCGCTTGCTCAGCGTTCTGGACTACCTCGTCCCGAAGACGGTCTGGATCGTCGGCGGCGACGGCTGGGCCTACGACATCGGCTACGGCGGCCTGGATCACGTGCTGGCCTCCGGGCGCGACGTCAACATCCTGGTCCTCGACACGGGCATGTACTCGAACACCGGCGGACAGATGTCGAAGGCCACGCCGCGAGGTTCGGTGGCGAAGTTCGCCGCTTCGGGCAAGGGCCAGCCCAAGAAGGACCTGGGCGCCATTGCCATGAGCAGCGGGTCGGTCTTCGTCGCCCAGGTCGCCTACGGCGCCAACATGACGCAGCTGGTGAAGGCCCTGCGCGAGGCCGAGGCCTACCACGGACCGTCGCTGGTGATCGCCTACGCCCACTGCATCAACCACGGCATCGACATGCGCACCGGCACCGACTTGCACAAGGACGCCGTCGAGACCGGTTTCTGGCCGCTCTACCGGTACAACCCCGACCTGGCGGCCCAGGGGAAGAATCCGCTTCAGCTCGACTCCAAGGCCCCGGAGAGGGGAGTCGAGGAGTTCATGTACAAGCAGACGCGATTCGTCAGCCTGCGGCAGAGCGATCCGGCGCGCGCCGAAGATCTGCTGGCGCTGGCGCGGCGCGACGTGGCGCAGCGCTGGAAGTACCTGGAGCAAATGGCCAGCCTGGATCTCTAGCGGGGAGCCTGCATTCCCGGCCCCAGACATCACAGCCCGCATCCCATCCACACCACAGGAGCCGACCATGAAGGGCAACGACAAGATCCTGACGACGCTCAACCAGCTGCTAGCCGACGAACTGACCGCCATCAGCCAGTACATGGTCCATTCCGAGATGTGCGCCAACTGGGGCTACGAGCGCCTGCACAAAGCCATCGAGAAGCAGGCGATCGACGAGATGCACCATGCCGAATGGCTGATCCAGCGGATCATCTTCCTTGAAGGATCGCCGATCGCGTCCAAGCTGAACCCGATTCAGATCGGCTCGTCGGTGGCGGATATCATCGGCAACGACGGCGGGTCCGAGCTCGGGGCCATTGCCGCCTACAACGCCGGGATCCGCCTGGGGCATGAGGTGGACGACCAGGGCACCGTGGAGCTGCTGACCAAGATCCTCACCATGGAAGAGGGCCACCGGGACTGGGCCGAGGCCCAGCAGGACCAGATCCAGCAGATGGGGCTGGAGAACTACCTCACCAACCAGGTCGAGGAATAGCCGGCGCCGAAGACGGGAAATCGGGCGCTGGGGCAAGGCCCGTTTCAACAGAATCGCATCAGGCTTGTAGGGGCACGCCACGGCGTGCCCCTACGGATTCCTGGGGACGGCGCCCCCGCGGCCTGCTGACCACGAGCCAGCGACCACTGATCGCTGGCTTTATCGATACGACTCCGCCTGGAGCGTGAACAACCTCGCATAGCGGCCGCCGCGCGCCAGCAGGTCGTCGTGGGTGCCCTGCTCGATGATCCGCCCCTGGTCGAGGACGTAGATACGGTCGGCCATGCGCACCGTGGAGAAGCGGTGGCTGATGAGCACAGCCATCTTGTCCTCGGTGAGCTGCTTGAAGCGCTGGAAGACCAGCAGCTCGTTCTCGGCGTCGAGTGCGGCGGTCGGCTCGTCCAGCACCAGGATGTCGCACTCGCGCATGAAGGCTCGGCCCAGGGCTATCTTCTGCCACTCGCCGCCGGAGAGGTCCCGGCCGCGGGAGAACCATCGGCCGAGGGTGGTCTCGTAGCCTTCGGGCAGGCCGGTGATCACGTCGTGGGCGCCGCTCTTGGCCGCCGCCGTTTCGATGCGCGGCCGGTCGCCCAGGGCTTCGATCTGGCCGAAGCCGACGTTCTCCGCCGCCGTCAGGTGATAGCGGACGTAGTCCTGGAAGATCACCCCGATGCGGCGGCGCAGCAAGTCGGGATCGTAGTCGCGCAGATCGATCCCGTCGAACAGGATGCGGCCGCGCGTCGGATCGTACAGGCGCGTGAGCAGCTTGATGAGGGTCGTCTTGCCGGCGCCGTTGGGCCCGACCAGCGCGATCTTCTCACCCGGATGGACAACCAGGTTGATGTCGCGCACGGCGTAGTCGTCGTGTCCGGTGTAGCGGAATGCCACATCCTGGAACTCGATACCGGTGCGCCTCGCCGGCAGGCGGCGAACCGGATCAGCGGAGACGGGGAGCTGCGGCGCCAGCTCCAGGAAGGCGAACAGGTTGCTCATGAACAGGCCGTTCTCGTAGAGCTCGCTCAGCCCGAAGAAGATCGACTCGAAGGTCTGCTGGCTGCTGCGGAAGATCCCCAGGTAGAGGGTCATGTCGCCCAGCGTGATCGCCCCGCCGACGGCCCGGACCACGATCCACGCGTAGGAGCCGTAGTAGGTCAGCGTGGCGAGCAGGCCCCAGCCGAAGGAGGCCAGGCTGCGGCGCTGGGCGATGCTCTGATCCTCGAGCAGGAACTTCCAGAACAGATCGGCGTAGCGCCCCAGCAGCGGTTCGCCCAGACCGAAGAGCTTGACTTCCTTGACCGAGTCGTAGTCGGTCAGGAGGTATTCGAGGTAAGAGAGCTTGCGGGCTTCCGGAGCGCGCCAGGAGATGACCCGAAACGTAAGATCGGCGTAGCTGCTTTGCGCCACGAAGGCCGGCAGCGTGGCGACGAACAGGATCACGGCCAGCAGTGGGCTGAAACGCATCAGCAGAGCGGCGAAGGACAGCAGAGTCAGGGCGTTCTGAATCAGGTAGAAGCCGCCGTTGACGATCTGCAGGCCGCGCCAGTCGGCTTCGCGACGGGCGTTCTGAAGCTTGTCGTAGTACTCGGCGTTCTCGAAGTGCGTCAGGTCGAGTTCAAGCGCCTTGCGGATGATGCGTGTGTTGATGCTGAGGTTGAGGCGTGAATGGAGCACGTGCTCGGTCAGGCTGCGCGCCTGGCTGATGCCCGCCTGCCCGACGAGCAGAACGAATTCGGCGGCCAGCAAGGGCGCCACGGATCGCAGGCCGGCCATCGCCTCGACGTGAGTCTGGATGGCGGCCACCACAGCGTCGACGATCAGCTTGCCGATCCAGGCCTGCCCGGCGGGCAAGGCCGCGCCGATCAAGGTCCAGACGGCCATCAGCGCGGCCGACGGAGGGTGCGAGTGCCACACCAGTTGAAAGGCGCGGACGACGTTGATCGCCGCGTCGCGTATCTTCTCACGCGTCGACGGCCACCACTCGGCCAGGCGAGCCCAGGGGGGTTTCACGCGGCCATCCTACCACGGCGGCTGCGGGGGGCGTTACCTGTACGAAGGGAGAGGGCCGAGGCGTTGTCTCTCGGTGGTCAGGCGGATGCCTGACGGATCGCCGGCCCCTGACCGCGGACTTATCCCAGCCACCGACCCAAAGCGAACTGGATCAGCCAGATGAGGATCGGCAGGAGCAAAGCCGCCGCCAATCCGCGAATCGTCCCAGGCTCCCAGGGCCAGGTCGGAATGCGGAGCAGCGCCGTTCGCTCGATCTCGAGGCTGCTGAGCGTCTTGTTCAGATCGTCGGCACCCGCAAGCCGCAGGCTGTCCATTCGTTTCTGCAATTCGCGGAACCCGGCTTCGAGGCGGCGGGCGTTGTCGTCCACGAGCCGCGTCTTCTCGGCCGCCAGCAGGCGGTGGACTCCTCCCAGCGGTCCGACAAAGGCGACCACGGCGAGCAGGGCCAGCGTCGCGCCGACGCCGAGGTTCAACGGATGGTAGCGGAGCGTCGGGTCGGCGATCAGGAAATCCAGATACACAAAGAGCAGGATCGCGACGGCCGTCCGGCGCGTGTGGTGCGAGAAGGCATAGAGCGGGGTCAGTTGAAAGACGTCGATGCGTGTGCGGCGAGTGTAAATCTCGTGGATCAGCACGAGTTGACGGACCGTGTGGTAAACGAATACCCCCGTCGCCCACCAGGTGGCGATCAGGACGGCGCCGAACACGGCCTCCGACAAGAGTGTCGGAGCCACCTCGAGCAACCGCAAATCTGCAGAGAACAGCCACGCCATCAGGCCGATCGCCAAAGCCGTGGCTCCGCCGACGAAGAGCGTTGCGGTTCGCGGAAGCGTCGTGAGCCGGTATCGCAAAGGCATCGCCTCGGATTCGCTCATGAGCGCGGGCCTGAATTCCTGCAGGGCGCTCGCGGCGGATCGATCGAGGTAGCGGATGAGCCAGACGAGGAATGGGACGTAGGCGCTGGCCATGGCATGGAGCGGATTGAACGTGCCGACGGCATACGCTCCCTCGCGCCATTGGACGGCGGTCAGGATCGCCAACACCACGGCGGCGGCTGCCAGCAGAATCAGCCAGACAGGCACCGGCTGGCGGTCGAGCCACGCGATGAGTCGGTCGACAAGGCTCGGCGGGTAGGGAGGTGCGAAGGCAGGCGGCCCGGGTTCCCGGGAGGCCGCGGCGGCGCGCTTGCTCATGGCAGCAGTCGTCCCGCGCCGAGCTGGATGGCCCAGATGAGGACCGGGATGAGCAGCGCTGCCACCAGACCGCGCAGCGTGCCCGGCTCCCAGGGCCAGGTCGGGATGCGGGACAACACAGTCCGTTCGAGATCCAGGCTGGCCAGGGCCTTGCTCAAGTCGTCCATGCCGCTCAGGTCGCGCCGATCCATTTGCTGGTGGAGGTCTGCGATGCCGGCCTCCAGGCGACGGGTGTTCGCCTCGAGCAGACGATCCTTCTCCGAGACCAGCAGGTCATGGATCCCGACCAGTGGGCTGGCGAAGGTAATGGCGGCGACGGCGGCGAAGAGAATGCCGCCGGCGATGAGGAATCCGGGCTGACTTCGGAACCCGGTGGCGCTGAGGCTGAACATGTAGAAGAAGGCAAGGATTCCGATGGTCGTCTGCTGTGTGACCCGGGAGAAGCTATAGAGCGGCCCGAGGTGCAGGAGCCGAATCAGCGTGTGCCGGGCGTAGATGCGGCTGATCACACGCAGCTGATGGAACGTGTGATACAGAAAGGTTCCGGAGATCCACCAAACGCCAAGCAGGAGGGCGCCGACCACAGCGATGGACAGAGGTGTCGGGGCGATCTGCAAGAGCTGCAGGCCGAGGTCGAACACGTTCGCTCCGGCCGCCGGCCGGAGAAACCCCTTGTCCACCAGGACCAGAAGAGTGTTCACCAGCACCAGACCACCGGCGAGGCGCGCGGCCGGCGCGGCCGGGAGCGTCGTCAGGCGGTAGCGCAACGAAAGGCTCTCGTCGGGCGTGGCCGACAAAGACGGTCGGAACTTCTCGAAGGCGCGGTCGGCCACATGGTCCAGGTAGTGCATGAGAGCCAACATGAAGGGAAGCCAAGCGGCAAACAAGATGTGGAAGGCCCTGACTTCCCCCACCGGGTACGCGCCTTCGCGCCACTGGACCAGCGTCAGTAGAACGAAGAGGACGAGAGCGACGAGCGCATACACTACATAGGGAGAGACGCGGGCCCGGTCCAAACGCGCTCTGAGCCGATCGAACCAGGACGGTGGGTAGGGCGGGACGAAGGGAGCTGGAGCGGCACGTCGCGAAGCCCGTTTCATACGTCCTCAGGTCCTCAGAGCTCAGTCCGCCGTCGAGGATCCTGCCGTCTAGCGCCAGCGGCAGCTGAACTCGGCGACTGACGACTGAGGACTGACCTTGTCGCAGATCACGGCAACCTCATCCGAGCAGCCTTCCCAGGCCGAATTGGAGAAGCCAGATGACGATCGGCAGTACCAACGCGGCGATAACCCCTCTCAGCGTTCCAGTCTCCCACGGCCAGGTCGGGATGCGGCGCAGGGCCGTCTGCTCGAGGTCGAGGCTCGCCATGGCCTTGTGCAGATCGTCCATCCGGGTCAACCGTTGCCGGTCGAACCGGTGGCGGAGCTCGATCACGGCCGCCTCGAATCGCTGGTTGCTCTCAGCCAGCTGAGCCTTCTTCTCCACCTGCAGTCGCCGATGGATCCCCAACAGGGGCCAGGTGAACGCCGCGCCAGCCACCAGGACAAAGAAGGCCGCCATCGCCAGACTGCCGGACTCATGCAGCAGGCTGGGCGCGGCGATGAACCAAAGACTGCTGTAGAGCACCCATCCGCCGGCGGTGAGGGCCGACGGCACGGAAAAGGCATACAAGGGCTGCAGCCGATACAGGTTGACGCCGGAGTGATCCCGATAGATCAGGTGGATCGTTCGCAGCTGGTGGATCGAATGGTAGACGAGGATTCCGGCGATGGCCTGCGTCGCAACGAATTGGGCGAGGATCGCGGCGGAGGCGGCCGGAACAGTTGAAACGCCTAAGGTGGCCATCGATCCCGCCAGAGAGAAGGCCGGAGCTCCCGGGTGGATGAAGGCGAGCGGGAATCCCAGGCCGAGCACCGCACCGAGCAACGCCGCCACCCAGGTGAGACCGGCTGGAAGGGTGGTCAATCGATAGCGAATCTCTTCGAAGGTCGAACCGGCGGACGAGGCACCTTGGCCGGGCGAACGGTTGAGAATCAGGACCGGGCGGAACGCCTCCAGCGCGTCGGCGGCGGCGTGATCGAGCAGATGCAGCATGCCGAGAAGATAAGCGGCATCCGCCCCCAGCCAGAGGTGCAGCGTCAGGTAGGCTCCCGGCCGATAATCGCCAGCGATCGTTTCTACGCCGACGAAGAAGCCTGCGCCGGCCAGGGCCAGGACGACATAGGGAAGCCACGCCGGCCCGGGCAGGCGATCGACCCAGTCGGTGAATCGGTCGACCCAAGAGGGTCGGTAGGGAGGAACGAACGCCTGCTCAGACAGGTTCCGCGATCTGGCGGTCGGAGCGAGCTTGCGTGCAGGAGGTGGAGGCGCAGATCTTCGGGATGTCATCCCAGAAACCTCTGCAATCCGTACTGGATCAGCCAGATGAGGATGGGCAGGAACAGGGCGGCCATCACGGTCCGCAATGTCCCGGGATCCCACGGCCATGTGGGCACCCGCACCAGGGCCGCCCGCTCGATCTCCAGGCTGGCCATGACTTTGTTCATGTCGTCCATCGCCTGCAGCTTGCCGCTGGTCACGCGACGGTGCAACTCGCCGACGGCGGCCTCCATCATGACCCCGTTCTCGCTGACCAGCCGCTCCTTCTCGCGATCCAGCAGCCGATGGACGCCGACCAACGGCACGATAAATACAGCCAGCACCAGGAGCAGGGCCATTGCGGAAGAGACGAGGTTTCCCATCTGGCGCATCACCTCGGGGACGACGAGCGGGGCCGCCGAGAAAAGGAGCACCAGTCCGATGGAGGTTCGAGCCGTCTGGCGCGAGAGGGCATACAGGGGGGCGAGCCTGAAGAGGTTGACCCTGGTGTGGCGGCTGTAGATGAGGCTGATGACGGCCAGTTGGCGCAGGATGTGCCAAAGCACGGCTCCCACGGTCAAAGCGAAGACGATCAGCAGAACCACGTCGATCCCAATGGGTAGCGGAGACCTGGACGCGTCCACAAGGAACGGCTGAAGGAACCCCTGGAGGGCGGTGAGCGAAGGCTGTCCGGCCAGAAGGGGTGCCATCATGCCGATGATCACATTGCCCACGAGCAAGGCGATGCCTGACCAGAGCGCCGCCGAGGGTGGCAATGTGACCAGTCGATAGCGAAAGGTCAGGGATTCGGCCTCGGTCGCGATCAGGACGGGGCGGAACTCATCGAGCGCCTTGGCAGCCGACCGGTTGAGGTAGTGAGCAAGGGCAAGAGTGGCAGGGATTTCAAAGCCGAGGAACAGAGGAAGACGGGTAACAATTCCAGCTCGGTCCGTGCCTGCCGACCAGAGAGCGGCGGTCAGCGCGAGGTCGAGGACAACGGCCGCCACAAGGTAGGCCACCCAAAACGGGCCGGGGATGCGCTCGACCCACCTCATGAGCCGGTCGATCCAGCTTGGTGGATAGGGCGGGACGAAGGCTGGCGTAGCCGGCGTGGATGGAGGAAGACGCTTTCCCTTAGGCACCCCGGCTCCCGCTCTGGGTCGCAACCCGCTCGGCATGCGGGCGCGGCCCGATTCTGCGTGAACAATCCCGCGAGCACCGGCCCGCGGGATGCTCATTCTAAATCATGCCGGCGGAACGGTACCAATCATAGGCCTCTTGCGCGGCCTGGCGGAAGGTCCGCGTGGAAGTGAAGCCCAACTCTGCTTGAGCCTTGGCCGTGTCACAGAACAGGCGCTGACGGCTGATGCGCATCTGCGCGCCGTTCATGGGCAGGCGGACGAACCGGCCGGCCACATCGAGCAGAGCGCCCGCGGCGGGGACGAGAGCGTCCGGCAGGTGAAGCCACGGCGGTCGGACACCGACCATCTGGGCGATGGATCTGAGCGCCTGGCGATGCGTCAGGTTCTCGCCCCCGAGAATGTGGCGCTCGCCGGGCCGGCCGTGCGCGGCTGCGGCGATGTGGCCGGCGGCAACGTCGTCTACGTGGATGTAGTTGGCGCCGCCGTCGTTGTAGACGAAAGCCCGACCGCGTGCCGTCTCGGTGATGAGGGAGCCGCTGATCTGATACAGATCGCCGGGACCGAGAACGATGGACGGGTTGACGATGACTAGGTGGAGGCGACCCTCCGATAAACGAAGGGCTGTCAATTCCGACTGGTACTTGGCGTAGCCGTAGGGAAAGAAAGCCTGGGGGAGACGGAACGTGTGACCCTCGGTGAGCAGTTCCCCGTGCAGTGGCACGCCCATGGCGGCGACGGAACTGGTGAGGACGACCTTGGTCACCCCCTCTTGGAGAGCCGCCTCGAGCATATAGCGCGTCCCGGCCACGGCCGATCGCAGGACGTCGTCCGGACGGCGCCAGTAGGCCGACTCGGCAGCGACGTGGAAGACCAGATCGACGCCGCGAACGGCGCGGGCGAGCGACTCGGGATCGAGGATGTCACCGGTGATGAGCTCGAGGCGCAGTCCTTCGAGGGCGGAGAGATTCGAGGTGGGCCGGCGCAGGGCTCGCACCCGGCAGCCTTCGGCGGCGAGGGCACGGCACAACCTCGAGCCGACGAAGCCGGTGGCACCGGTGACGAGAACGGTTTCGGCTGGGGCCATGTGCGCTTAGGAAGTGGTCAGTGGTGGGTGGTCAGTGATCAGAATGGATGGTCAGTAGCCAGTTGCCGCTTCGCGGTGACGGTCCTGCGGTCGGGTCCTGTAGGCTGGGAACTGGAAACTGGGGACTGGTAACCGGGCATGACCACCGGCCCCTAGTTGATGAGTCCCAGCTCTCGCCCGACCTCCCCCAGGATGTTGAGCGCCCGGTCGATCTGCTCGTCGGTGTGCGTGGCCATGTAGGAGGTGCGCAGCAGGCACTCATCCGGAGGCACCGCCGGCGCCAGCACGGCGTTGGTGTACAGGCCCGCGTCAAAGCACTTCTTCCAGGCCAGAATGGTGGTCGCTTGATCGCCGGTGCGGATGGGGATGATGGGCGTGACGCTGGGCCCCATGTTGAATCCCATGGCCTTCAACCCGGATCGCATCCGCTCGGCGACTTCCCACAGGCGATCGACCCGTTCCGGTTCCTTCTCCATGATGTCGACGGCGGCCAGCACGGCGGCGACGTTGGAGGCCGGCATCGAGGCGCTGAAGATCAGGGACCGGGCGTGGTGCTGGATGTAATGAACGACCTCGTCGTCGCCGGCGATGAAACCACCGAGCGAGGCAAACGACTTGCTGAAGGTGCCCATGATCAGGTCGACCTGGTCGGTCACGCCGAAGTGGGCGGCGGTGCCACGGCCGTGGCCCATCACGCCGAGCGAGTGGGCGTCGTCGAGCATCAGGCGGGCGCCGTGGGCGCGGCAGATCTCGATCAGCTGCGGGACGGGAGCCAGATCGCCGCCCATCGAGTAGACGCCGTCCACCACGACCAGGCGTCCGATCTTCTCGTCCAGACCGGTCAGGATGCGTTCGAGCTGAGCGAGGTCGTTGTGGTTGAAGCGGCGCAGCTCGCCCAGGGCGAGCATACAGCCGTCGACGATCGAGGCGTGGTCGTCCTTGTCGGCAATGACGACGTCGCCACGGCCGACGAGGCAGGAGATCGTGCCCAGGTTGACCTGGTAGCCGGTGCTGAAGACCAGCGCCGCCGGCTTGGAGACGAACGCCGCCAGGCGCGCCTCGAGCTCTTGGTGCAGCTTGAGCGTTCCGTTGAGGAAGCGCGAGCCGGTGCACGAGGTGCCGTAGCGCGCCACGGCGTCGATCGAGGCCTGGCGCACGCGTGGATCGGTGGTCAGCCCCAGGTAATTGTTGGAACCGATCATCAGGATACGGCGTCCGCCGACGACGACCTCCGTGCCTTCGGTGTCCTCGAGCGGCAGGAAGTACGGATAGAGCCCGGCCGCCTGTGCCAGACGGGCGTCGGTGAACTCCCCACACTTGGCGAAGATGTCCATAGCGGTCCTCGTCCGATGCGGCGATGGGAGATGGAGCGGTGGTTGGATGAGACGGGCGCGCCATTCGCGCCCAAAGCAAGCATACGGTGCAGACCGCGGCTTGTCAATCATGGCCGGGCCGTCGAGATCGTTCGTGCTATAAATAGTCTATGTTGCGAATCAATTGGCCGGGGCGCCAGGGACGGTCGCTGCTGCCGCTGGCGCTCCAAGTGTGGTGGAGAGTGCGCCAACAGCTGGCGGACGACCTGGAGCCGTTCCATTTGACGGTGGCGCAGTACGTTCCGCTGGTCCACCTGGCGACGGCGCGGCGTGAAGTGGGGATGAAGGCGCTGGCGGAAGCCAGCCTGCAGGATGCGGCCACGATGACCGCCATCGTCGAGCGGCTGGTGCGACGCGGCTGGGTGGTGCGCCGGCGGTCGGCCGGGGACCGGCGGCGCGTGGCGGTGCGCCTGACGCCACGCGGCCGGGCGCTGCTGCGGGCCGTGCCGCGCCGGCTCGATCTGCGCTGGCGCCGCGCCCTGCGCCGGTTGAGCCCCAGCGAGCAGGCGACACTGTTGCGGCTGCTCGAGCAACTGCTGGCCGGTATGCGGGAGGCCACGTAGAAGGTTCCCAGTTTCCAGTTCCCAGTCCCCAGTGTTGAGTTGTCACTGGAAACTCGGAACTGGGAACTGGTGCCTGGGAACGGCCATTCTCGCGCGTATAATCGCTTCAAGCGAAGGCGCCTCCAGGCGCCGTGCAACGACGCAGGCGCGGAGACACGATCGCTCTCTGCCTCTCTCAGAGAGCCGCCGGGTGGTGTGAGGCGGTGAGAGGACCGGCGATCATCCCCTCCGCCAAAGGCGGCCCCGTCGGCCGTCCGTCGCTCCCGCAGGGGCGAAATCGCCGTAAGGGAGCCGGGTCCGCCCGTTAGCGCGCACGAGGTCCTGAGCCCGAACGTCATCGCCGGGTCAGGACGAATGCAGGTGGCACCACGGGCGCCCCCTCGTCCTGCGGATGAGGGGGCGTTGCATTCGACCGGAGGCGACGATGCTCGACATCCAGTTCCTGCGCGATCACGCCGATGAGGCCGACCGGTCGTTGCGCCGCCGCGGGATCACCGTGCCGGTAGCCGAGATCCTCGAGCTCGACGGGCGGCGTCGTCAACGCTTGAGTGAGGTCGAAACCCTCAAGGCGGAACGCAACCGGGTCTCCAAGGAAATCGGACGAATGACGGAGGCGGCGGCGCGCCAGGAGCGCATCGAGGCGATGCGTTCCATCGGCGAACGCATCGAAGCGCTGGACCGGGAAGTGCATCAGGTGGAGCAAGACCTGCAGCAGCGCCTGGCGACGATCCCCAACCTGCCGGCGGCCGACGTGCCCGACGGACCGGACGAAACCGCCAACGTGGTCGTGCGGACGGTAGGGGAACCGAAGCCTTTCGACTTCAAGCCCCGGCCGCATTGGGACCTGGGGACGTCGCTGGGGATTCTGGATTTCGAGCGCGGCGTCAAGATCACCGGCTCGCGCTTCTACGTCCTGAGCGGGGCCGGGGCGCGGTTGCAGCGGGCGCTGATTTCCTGGATGCTGGACCTGCACACCCGGGCCGGCTACCTCGAGAAGTATCCGCCGTTTCTGGTGCGCAGCCAGACGCTGTTCGCCGCCGGCCAACTGCCCAAGTTCGAGGACAACCTCTACCGCGATCACGAGGAAGACTTGTGGCTGGTGCCGACCGCCGAGGTGCCGTTGACCGGCCTGCACATGGACGAGATCCTCGAGGCCGAGTCCCTGCCGCGGCGCTACGCCGCCTATACGCCGTGCTTCCGGCGGGAGAAGATGTCGGCCGGGCGCGATGTGCGCGGCATCAAGCGCGGCCACCAGTTCGACAAGGTCGAGATGTACGTCTTCTGCCGGCCGGAGTCGTCGGATGAAGAGCTCGACCGGATGCTCGCCGAGGCCGAAGCGGTGTGCCTCGGCCTGGGCCTGTCGCACCGCGTGAAGCTGCTGTGCACCGGCGACCTGGGCTTCGCCGCGCGCAAGACCTACGACGTCGAGGTCTGGGCGCCGGGCGTGGAGGAATGGCTGGAGGTGTCATCGGTGTCGAACTGCGGCGATTTCCAGGCGCGGCGTGCCAACATCCGCTACCGCGCCAGGGAAGGGGCTCGACCGACTCCGGTGCACACCCTCAACGGATCCGGGCTGGCCTTGCCGCGGACGTTGATCGCTGTTCTCGAGAACTACCAGCAGGCCGACGGAAGCGTCATCGTCCCTGAGGTGCTCGGCCCGTGGATGGGTGGTGTCGCAGTTCTCCAGCCGGAGGGTGAGGCGTGACACCGGACGTCGTCACCCTCATCATCGGCGTCGTCATGGTGATTGGAGTCATCGGCGCCGTCGTGCCGGCCCTGCCCGATCTCGTCATGATGTGGGTCGCCGGTCTGGTGTATGGGGTCGTCGTCGGTTGGGGAGCGTGGGGGCCCTGGCTGTTCGGGCTGATGACGCTCGCGGCGCTGGGCGGCTTGGTGGCGGAGGTGTGGGTCAGCTCGGCCGGCGCCCGCCTGGGCGGCGCCTCCGGCTGGGCAATTCTCGGAGGCCTGGTGATGGGTCTCATCGGCCTGGTTTTCTTCTCGGTCGTCGGGGCCCTCGTCGGTCTGCTGGCCGGGACGTTCCTGGCCGAATACCTGCGTCTGCGCGACGCCCGCCAGGCAGGCCGCAGCGCCGTGGGGATGGCCCTCGGCTGCGGAGCGTCGGTGGGAGTCAAGCTGGGGCTGGCCGTTGTCATGGCCGCCGCTTGGGGGGCATGGGTTGTGCTGAAATAAGCGACCATTGGCACCGGACTCCAAAGAGCTGACGGCCGATAGCTGACAGCCGAGCGACGATGGCTGACGATCCTCACTCCTTCTCCGATCCTTCCCAGGGGCGCATCACGCGGATGGACCTCCGCCTCCGGCCTGATTTCGCCTCGCGGACGGTACAGGTCCACGCGGACTACGCGCTCGACCGCCCGGTGGAAGGATCTTTGTTTCTGGATGGGCGCGATCTGAAGATCCAGAGCGTGCGAGCGAACGAGCAGGAACTCCGCTGGACGCTCGATCGTGAGGAGACCCACCTCGGCCAACGTCTGCACCTGCACGACCTGCGCCGCGTCCAGGAGTTCTCGATCGAGGTGACGACCAGCCCGGGCGCGATGGCGCTCCAATGGCTGGAACCCGCCCAGACGGTCGGTGGTGTGCATCCGTTCCTCTACACGCAATGCGAATCGGCCTATGCCCGCAGCCTTCTTCCTTGCCAGGATTCGCCCTCGATCCGGTTCACCTTCCAGGCGGAAATCGAGGCTCCGGCGCCCCTGACGGCGGTCATGGCGGCAGCCTCCTTGGGCGCCGAGCCGCGAGACGGGGTAAGCGTGTTCCGATTCGCCATGCCGCAGCCGATCCCCTCCTACCTGCTGGCCTTTGCCGTCGGGCGCCTCGACTTTCGAGCTCTCGGCCCGCGGACAGGCGTCTACGCCGAGCCGGAGATCCTCGATGCGGCGGCATGGGAGTTTGCCGAGAACGAGGCCCGCGTGACGGAGGCCGAGAAGCTCTTCGGGCCCTATCTGTGGGACCGCTATGATCTCTTGATCTTGCCTTCGATCTTCCCCTACGGCGGCATGGAGAACCCGCGCCTGACGTTCCTCAACGGCGCCTACGTGGCCGGCGACCGCTCGGGCGTGTGGCTGATCGCCCACGAGCTGGCGCATGCCTGGACCGGAAACCTGGTGACCAACGCCACCTGGGAGGACTTCTGGCTCAACGAGGGACCGACGACGTACGCCGAGAGCCGCATCTCGGAGGTCCTCGAGGGTGTGGAGAGCTCTCGCCTGCGGACCGCCGGCCGCGTGCAGCGTCTGATGCGCACCCTCGACCGGCTGGGGCCCGATTCTCCAATGACCTGCCTGAACCTGCCCCTGGCCGGCAAGGACCCCGATGAGTCCTATTCGGATGTCGCTTACTACAAGGGCATGCTCTTCTTCCGCAGCCTGGAACTGGCTGTCGGGCGCGAACGCTTCGACGGATTCTTGAAGGGCTACCTGGATGCTTTCCGGTTCCGGTCGATCACGTCGCAGCAGTTCCTGCAGTACCTGGAGGAACAGTTGCCGGACGCCGCCCGCGCCATCGATGCCCGCCGTTGGATCTACCAGCCCGGCCTTCCAGAAAGAGCTGGCGAGGTGCCGTCCTCGATGCGCGACGAGGTCGTGGCCGCGGCCGAGGCCTACCGCCGGGGGACTCGCCCGTCCGCCCAACGCGTCGCGGCATGGACGAGGCTGCAGAAGGTCGTCTTTCTCGGATGTCTGTTGCCGAAGATCCCGGCTGCCGACTGTGCGTTCTTCGAGGAGCTGCTGCGGGTTCGTGGCACGCGGGACGGCGAGCTGTTGACTCGTTTCAGCGAGCTGGCTGTTCGCAGCGGCTACCGCGAGGCGCTGCCGGCCTACGAGGCGTACTTCGCCCGGGTGGGCCGCCTTTCGTTTCACGAGCCGGTGTTTCGCGCCTTGGCCCAGGAAGACTGGTCGCGTCCCGTGGCGCGACCGATGCTGGAGCGATGGCGCTCACGCCACCATCCGGTGACGATCGCGGCGCTGGAGAGGATTCTGGCACAGGCCGGGTTGTAAGGTCTACCCCGGCGAGAAGTAAACCATCCCCTGGCCCAGCGCCTCGAGCCCCTGCTCGGCCCAATGCTGGACGATGGCCGATGGATCGTTGAGAGCCGCGTACAGGGCGGGGATTGCCCTAGGGTCGTGCAGGCTGGACAGAGCTCGGGCGGCCTCGAGCCGGGCGCGGCGCGCGCTGGATTGCAGGGCCGCCTCGAGGTGGGGGATGGCGGCTGCGCCCGCGCTCGCCAGCGCGTCGGCCGCCAGGCGGGCCACCAGGGCATCCTGGTCGTCGAGCGCCTTGGCCAGAGCCGGAAGAGATTCGGCGGAGGTGCGCCCACGCAGGGCGACGGCGGCGCATTGCCGGACGGAGGCTTCCGGGTCGTCCAGGCGTGCCAGGATGGCCTGGGCGGCGGCGGCGTGGCTGAACCCGGCCAGAGCGCGGGTCGCCCACCAGCGAACATCGGGTTCGCGCGACGTCACGAGCTCCAGCAGACGGGGAAGCGCCTCGGTTCCGAGAGATGGCAGGCAGGCGGCGGCCGCCTCGGCCAGACGCTCGTCGCCGGAGAGCAGTTCGGCGATCGTGCCTGGCAGGTCGGCCACGGACGGAGTCAATCTCCCGGGGGCGGGACCGGCAGATCTTTCTCGGAAACGCCGATCCACTTCGTCCCTTCGTCGATCAACATCACGGGGATGTCGTCGCGGATGGGGTACTTGCGGCGGCAGTCCGGCTCCTGGCAGACCAGCCAGGCGTCCCGGACGAGGACGAGCTTGCCTTCTTTGTCGCGCACGCAATGCGGGCAGCGCAGGATTTCCAGCAGGTCGGGGCTGATCATGACGGCGCTCCGCGGTGCTGCATTCTACCATCGCGGTGGTGCGGCGGGCGGACGGCCCCCACGCGGCTAATCTTCTTTGTGGGCGCCCTTCGGCAGCTCGGTGCCGGGCCCGTACTCGTAGATCGCCCGCCAGGGCAGGTAGTGCGTCTTGATGCGATCCTGGTAGAGAGTCTCGCCGCCGCGCTGAACGGTGCGTACGACGACGACGTCGAGACCGTCGGCGTGGTAGTCGACCTGGACGATCTTCCCCTTGGGCAGGTCCTCGTTCTCGCGGTACAGGTCGTCGGGGGCGTCGACCTTGTTCGACCGATCGCTGCTCCAGTCGACGGTGCGGCCGTCGGAGGTCGAGTAGAACTTCCACAGCAGCTGGTTGCCGTAGATATAGGTCTCCATCAGCAGCCAGTAGGGCGTGTCGTTGGTGAACTTGAAATCGACCAGGGGGACGAAGACCGTGGCGTCGAGGCCGGGCCCGGGCGACCCGGTGCCCTGCTCGTAGTAGCCGACGCGGTAGGCGTGCGGGTGGCGCTCGACGATGGGGTAGCCGCCGAAGAACACAGCCCGGAACAGGGTCGTGCTGACCTGGCAGACTCCGCCGCCGACGCCCTTGATCGTGCGATTGCCCATGATGATCAGGGCTTCGGCGTAGCCGTTGTCGAGGCTGATGTCGCCGAGGTGGTCGGCCATGGAGAACGTCTCGCCCGGGGCGACGAGCAGGCCGTGGAAGGCGGCCGCGGCGGTCGTGATGTTCTGGATTCGTTCCGAGCTGGATCCGTAGAAGTAGGTCGAGGCTCCCTGGATGCCGTAGGAAGCCATCAAGACGTTCTCGGTGATGCCCAGTTCCGCGGCTGTGGCGGTGTCGCCGACGGCCGGCGGGGTGGTGTCGAAGACGAGCGCCAGCGTGTGCTGTCCGGAGGCCAGGCCGGCGTCGATGGACTCGAGGGTGGCTTCCACATCCAGGCTGCGGCCGATCACCGCCGGTTGGAGCAAATCGAGCTGGCGCGTGTCGTCGTTGAAGATGAAGCGCGCGTTCTGAGGGCCGCGTTCGAGCTCAGGCGCCAGCGGGGCGAAGAAGTTCATCAGGGCGACCGGGTCCAACCCGACGACGTAGCGGGTGCCCTGGTTGTCGCTGACGCGGTTGAAGCGCATCATCTGAGCCAGGGCGGGAGCGTCGAAGACCCACGGCCCGGCGCCCTCGGCCGTCAGGGTCAGCGGCTGACTGAGGATCGCCCGCGCCACGGCCGCCTGCTGCGTGACATCGAGAATCTGCGGGGGCGTCTCGCGCACCGGCAGGGCGATGCTGGCGTCGTGGAGCGTCGACAGCGCCGCGGAGACGGCCGCCATCGCCGCGGGCATGTCGAGCTGGCGCCCGATCTGGCCGGGTTGGACCTCGACGTCCAATCCATGGACCGACAAACTGGCTTCGATCTGGGGCTGGTCGATCCGGCGCGCCACTTCCGCCAGGTAGGAGGCGGCCACGCGCTGGTCGACGACCAGGATCGGTGAGAGCGTCTCGCCGCGGAACCACGAGTCGAGCTGCTCGTTCAGACGCTGCGGGAAGGCGCCGCGCCGGCCGACCGACAGCGCTTCGCCGGCCATGGATGGAATGTCGAGAACCGCGCCCAGCTCGGCCGGCGTGGCCGTCCACACCTGCGCGCCGTCGCGCAGGACGATCCGTCCCGTCTGAGGGTAGGTCAGCGTCTGGCCCAGCAGCGCCTCGATCTCAGGGCGCGGGCGGCCTCCCACGGCGGCCTCGGCGACGCTCACGCCGGGCAGGGCGCGCCCCATGAAGGCCAGGCGCGTGACGGCCACGAAACCAACGATGGCGACGAAGAACGCCAGCGCCGCGATCAGGCTGGCGACCAGAAGCCGGAGGGCGATGGTGGGTGCGTCGAGAGGAGATCGCGACGGCGCGTGAGTAAGGTCCATCGGGGCGGGGATTATACCAGTCGACAGTTTCCAGTCTCCAGTTCCCAGTCCATCGCGTGCGCCTGACTGGCGACTGGGAACCGGGAACTGGCAACTGCCTCTACGGCTTGAGGTACACCCGCACGCTCGTGTAGTGCATGACCATGGGGGGATTGGTCCCGCGCTCGGTGATCGCCAGCCAGGCATACTGGTTCTCGGCGACGGTGTACGGAAGCGTGACGTCAAACGTCCCCAACTGCCCCAAGGCCGGCGCTGCCACCGTGACCTCGGCCGAAGCCAGGACGTTGCCCGGCTGATCGATGAGCTCGACGAGCAGCGGGAGATCTTCGTCGAGCCAGGCTGCGCCGCGAATCTGGATCGAGCCCCCCTCGATGATGCGCCCCTCGTACGGCGAAAGGATGGTCAGCTTCTCTGCCGCGACCAGATAGGGATGGATCAGGGGACGGCCGGTGGTGAGCAGCACCACCCGGCGGGTCGTCAGGTGGTCGAGGCGACCGGTCAGCAGGTTGTCGTAGCTGGCTTCGATCAGGGCCGCTTCCGCCACGGACGAAAAGCGAAACGGCACATCGACGACGAATCGGCCGGCGCGGCCCGTGGGCGCCAGGATCCACGTGTGAAGTTGCGCCAGGAGCTCGCCGTCCTCGCGGATCAGGCGAATGCGAATCCGATCGCCGTAGCTGGGACCGCCCCAGCCGACGACTCGAATCGGGCTCCCTGTCTGCGATCCCGGCCCGGGGGCCTCGATGATGAGCTTCTCGGAAGGGAGAGGAAGCGCCAGGAGGGTCGGGGTCGGGCTGGGAACGAAATCGGGGGGCTCGAGGACGAGCGCCGGAGTGACGTTGACCAGCGGCAGGCCGGTGGAGACGGCCGGCGGTGGAGTCGGAGTATCCGACGGCGCCGCGGTCGGCAGCCTCGACAGAGTGGCGGAGGGTGACGCCGCGGGCGAGGCGCACGCGGCCAACATCGCCGATAGAAGCGCGACGGCGGCTCGGGAGTCGTGGGAGTGCGTCAGGCCAGGGTGGTCCACACGTCCAGCTTGGTGCTCACGCGGCGGATGACCTCGTCGGTGAAGGCGGAGGTTGTCGACGGGCCGCCGAGATCGGGTGTGGCCACGCCTTGGTAGACCGCCTCGAAGACCGACTCGTAGATGGCGCGCGCGGCGCGGTCGGCGGCGGGCATCCGCAGGTAGGTCAGCAGGGCGGCGCCCGCCAGGATCATGGCCATCGGATTGGCGAGGTTCTTTCCTTGCAGCGCCGGGGCGGTGCCGTGCGGCGCTTCGGCGACGACGGCATCGACGCGCAGGGCGTCGGCGTCGAAGGCCAGGATCAGCGACTCGGAGCCGGCGATCGAACCGTACATCTGGAGCACCAGGTCCGAGAGGCAGTCCCCATCGCGGTTGAGCGCCGGGATGACCATCGCCTCGCCGGAGCTGCGCAGGAGCAGGGCATAGGTGGCATCGATCAGCTGCGGCTCGTAGCGGACCGTCGGATGCCGTTCCGCCGCAGCGTCGAGCTCTTCCTTGAAGAGGCCTTCGTAGACCGGGCTGACAGTGTACTTCGGGCCGCCGAACACCTTGGCGCCGGTGCGTTCCGCGTGCTGGAAGGCGAATTCCGCCACGGACCGGCACACCGATCGCTCGATGCGCTCGACGCGCTCGGCGATCTCATCCCCGTCGGGCGTGTGCCGGCGGGTCTCGCGCGCGGCATAGGCGCCGCCGACCGCCATGCGGACGACCGATATGGGCGCATGGACGCCTCCGACCGGGCGGATGTTGGGGAGGCGGCGGCCGGTGCGCAGGATCACGGTCGCGCCGATAGCCTCGCGCAAGAGGGCGTTCGGGCTGCCGACGTCGTCGGGGTCGGGGGAGGCCCCTGCCGATTCGCCTGCGTTCCTCTTGGGAACAGGAATCGGGGTGACCCCAGTGCCTTCCGCTGTCCGCCTGGAGGAGGGAGTTGGGGTGACCCCAACGCCTTCGGCTGTCAGCCTGGAGGAGGGCGTTGGGGTAATGGTCGCCGCCTTGAGGCCGAGGCCGGTGCGGCGAATAGCCTCGGCGGCCTCGGAGATGACGCCGTTGGAGGTGGCCCGGCGGGTCTCGAGGCTCAGGTCGACATGCTCGAAGCGCAGGGGCACGCGAACGACCTCGGGGTCGAGGACGCGCAGCGCCTCGAGCAGCAGCTCCTGGCCGGTCTGGTCCCCCTCCAGGACGACGATGGTGGGGACGGCCGGGTCAGACATGTGGGAGGTGGGAGTCGATCGCCGCCGCCAGAGTGTCGAAGTCGACCGGCTTGCGCAGGCAGGCGTCGCCCCCCGCCCCCAGGACGCGTTGATCGATGTCGGGGTCGGGCATCGCGGTGACGACGATCACGGGAAGGTTCTTCCCTTGAGGCATCGTGCGCAGCCGGCGCATCGTCTCGAAGCCGTCGATGTCCGGCATCATCAGATCCAGGAGCATCAGATCGACCGGTTGAGAGGCGACAAGATCGAGGGCCTGCTTTCCGCCGTAGGCGCCCGTGGCGGTATGGCCGCTGATGGACACCATTTGGGAGAGCAGGGAGACCAGGGTCCGGTCGTCGTCGACGATCAGCAAGCGGGCCAACGAGTCCCCCCTACGCGCCGGTCGTGATGCCGCGGACGCTGATTCCGGCCAGGAACAGGCATAGCCAAGTGTAGGCCCAGGACGCCCGGCGGTCATCACGGCCGTGGCTGATGGCGTAGTAGGCGGGCAGGGTCAGCACCGCCACAACGCCGTAGAGGATGTGGACCGCGCGAGCCGGTCGGGCGCCCCCGACGTACAACAGCAAGCCGAGGACTCCCTGCACCAGGGCCAACAACTCGCCAACGGCCAGGATCCCCCACGTCTCGGAGGCGATCCCGCGCCGGCGCAGGGCGGCCACCAGGTTCCAGGCGCCGGCGGCGACCATGAAGAGCAACAGACTGTCGGCGAGGCGGTCGTGGAGGACTTCCATGGAGGACGATTCTAACAGTTGACGGTTTCCTGCGCCCCAAACCCGGTTTGGCGGATCAGCGACCCGGAAACCCGGAGGCTGCAACGGCCAAACCGGGTTTGGGGCTCGAACCTTTCCTCAGCTCAGCCCGTAGATGTCTCCGAACTTGCCCTCGAGGTAGCGCAGGTAGGGCTTGGCCGAAAGACCGCCGCCGACGACGCGCTGCAACAGTTCGACCGGTTCGAACTTGGCGCCGTGTTGATGGATGTGCTCGCGCAACCACCCGAGCAGGGAAGCGAACCGGCCCCGGGCGATCTCCTGGGACAGCGACGGCAGGTCGGCCTGGATCTTCTCCCACAGCTGGGCGGCGATCAGGTTGCCCAAGGCGTAGGTCGGGAAATATCCCATCAGGCCGCTCGACCAGTGAACATCCTGGAGTACGCCGTCCTTGTCATTGGGGGGCGTCAGGCCGAGGTATTCCTGCATCTTGGCGTTCCAGCGCTCGGGCAGGTCGCGCACGTCGACCGATTTCTCGGCCAGCGCCATCTCCAGGTCGAAGCGCAACATGATGTGCAGGTTGTAGGTGGCCTCGTCGGCCTCGACCCGGATCAGCGAGGGTTGGACCTTGTTGACGGCACGGTAGAAGTCGTCCACTTCGACCGTGGCGAGTTGGCTGGGGAAGGTGGCCTGCAGCCGCGGGAAGAAACCCGTCCAGAAGGCGCGGCTGCGGCCGACGAAGTTCTCCCACATACGCGATTGCGATTCGTGGACGGCCAGCGAGGTGCCGCCCAGCAGGGGCGAGCGATCCAGGCTCGGTTTCGACCCTTGATCGTACAGAGCGTGGCCGGTCTCGTGCATCGTGCTGAAGATCGACGACGTCAGCAGGTTGGGGTAGAAGCGCGTGGTGATGCGGACGTCGCCCAGGCCGAACGTCGTGGTGAACGGGTGGGCCGACTTGTCCTGGCGGCCGCGGTTGAAGTCGTAGCCGTAGGCCTTGGCCACTTCGACGCCGAAGTCCCATTGCTTCTGGATGTCGTAGTTGAGGTGCAGGAAGGCGTCTTCCACCGGGCGGCCGCGCTCCTGGATGGCGCGCACCAGGGCCACCTGGCGCGGGCGCAGCTCGTCGAAGACCTCTTTGACCTGAGCGACCTTCAGCCCGGGCTCGAAATCGTCGAGCATCGGGTCGTAGCGATGGTCGTAGGGAGCGAAGAAGTCGGCGTACTGGCGCCGCAGGTCGAAGACGCGCTCGAGATGCGGGGCGAACGAGGCGAAATCGTTGGCCGGGCGGGCATGGATCCAGGCCTCCTGGGCCAACGCCGAGACGCG
>DATIFK010000001.1:0-3180 GCA_035455265.1 Anaerolineales bacterium | reverse complement strand
GGACGTCCCTTGAACGGAAATCACCAGATCATCGTCGGCCAGAGAATGGCCGAGGCGATGCATACGCACGTGGGCGACACCCTCGACCTGGCCGGGCACCGCTACAAGGTCGTCGGGATCTACACGAGCGACATCGGTTGGGAGGAGATCGGCGGAATCATCTCGCTGCGGGAAGCGCAGCTATTTGCCGGCCGCCCGCGCAAGGTCACCCTGTACTCGGTTCGCCTGCACGACCCGGTTCAGGCGCCTCAGGTCGTCGACGAAATCAACGCGCGCTTTTCCGATGTGCATGCCAGCCTGGCGGGCGAGTTCGCCGATGAGATGCCGGACATGGCCCGCGCCAGCGCCATGTTGAACGGCATTTCCCTGCTGGCGATCCTCGTCGGAGGCGTTGGCGTGCTCAACACGATGCTGATGTCGGTCCACGAGCGCACGCGCGAGATCGGCGTTCTGCGGGCCCTCGGATGGAGACGGCGCGCCGTATTGGGTTTGATCCTGCGCGAGGCCGTCATCCTGGGCTTGCTGGGCGCTGTCGGAGGCATCCTGGTCGCGCTGCTGCTGCCTCCGCTGATGTCGAACCTTCCGTATGTCGAAGGCGTCCTCGCTCCGCGCTGGGAGTGGGATGTGTTTGCCCGGGCGATCATCGTCTCGCTGGCGCTCGGGCTCCTGGGTGGGTTGTATCCGGCGTACCGCGCCACGCGGCTCCAGCCGGTGGAGGCGCTCCGCTACGAGTGACAAGGCCTGTCGGCCGCTTTCGGGCCGCCGACAAGGAGGTGTGACCATGTTCCGCTATCGTCAACCCGTGTGGGTCGCAAGCGCGCTCCTGCTCCTGGCAGCGTGCCAGGGAACCTCGACGGCTTCGCCGACTCCGGCCGAGCCCGAGAAGGCGGTGGTGCCGATCGTCACCGCCACCGGCCAGGTTGTTCCCCAAGCCTGGGCGGACCTGAGCCTCGCCTCCGGAGGAGTTGTCGCCTCCATCGACGTGGCGGAGGGCGACGTCGTGTCGGCCGGTGACGTCTTGCTGCGTCTCTCTGGGCGAGAGCAACTGGAAGCGGCCCTCGCCGCAGCCCAGGTGGAGCTGGTCGCGGCGCAGCAGGCTCTGGACGACGTGCGCGAGCAGGCCGATGTCGCCCGCGCCGCCGCCCAGAGCGAGTGGGCGAACGCCCGTGAAGCGCTGCGGCAGGCGCAATACAAGTGGCAGGTCCAGCAGCAAGGCTACCGGGCCAGCGGTGACACCATCAAGGGCGCGCGGGCGCGCTTGCTGTTGGCTCAGGAGGAAATGGATCGCGCCAAGCGCGTCCTGGACCGAACTCATGGCGACCCCGGCGAGGACGCCGCCAAGGCGGCCGCCCTGGCGGCCTACATCCAGGCCAAGGCGGCGCGCGACGCGGCCCAACGCGCCCTCAACTGGTACACCGGAAAGCCGACCGACATCCAGCAGGCTTTGCTCGACGCGGAGGTCGCCGTGGCCGAAGCCCGGGTTGCCTCGGCAGAGCGCGCCTGGCAGGAGGTCCAGGACGGCATCGACCCGGATACTCTGGCGCAGGCCGAGGCCCGTTTCAAATACGCGCAGGCGCAAGTGGCGGCGGCCGAAAGGGCCCTGGCCGACAGCGAACTGCGGGCGCCCTTCGACGGCACCGTCGCCTCGGTGGATGCCCGCGCCTACGAATGGCTCTCGCCCGGCCAGAGCGCCGTCTCTTTGGGTGATCTGAAGCGCCTGCAGGTGGAGACGACCGACCTCAATGAGATCGATGCCGCACGCGTGGAGGTCGGCGCGGCGGCGAGCGTCACCTTCGATGCACTCCCGGACGTGCAGGTGAGTGGCCGTGTGGTACAGATCGCGCCCCGTGCAGCCGGCGGTTCGGGAGTGAACTACACCGTCATCGTTCAGCTGGATGAGCTTCCGGCGCGCCTGCGCTGGGGCATGACCGCCTTCGTCGACATCGAAGTCCGCGCGACGTCGGGAGGGTGAGCGCATGAGCGACTGGCTGATCGAGACCCGCGACCTGGTCCGCGTCTACGGCGACGGCGCCGCCATCCGGGCACTCGATGGAGTCAACCTGAAGGTGGCGCGGGGCGAGCTGGTGGCCGTGATGGGGCCGAGCGGCAGCGGCAAGAGCACGTTACTCAACGTCATCGGTGCGCTGGACAAGGCCACGTCGGGTGAGGTCTGCGTCGCCGGGCAGGATCTTTCACGCCTCAAGGACGAGGATGAGTTCCGCTCGCGCACCGTCGGCTTCATCTTCCAGCTGCACAACCTGCTGCCGACGATGACGGCCCTCGAGAATGTCGAAGTCCCGATGCAGGCACGACTCGAGGCGCCGGCACGTCGGGAACGGGCGGGCGAGCTGTTGGCCATGGTGGGCTTGGACGATCGTCAGGGCCATCTTCCAGGTCAACTGTCTGGAGGACAGCGGCAACGCGTGGCCGTGGCACGGGCCCTGGCCAACCAGCCGCCGTTGGTGCTGGCGGATGAGCCGACCGGGAACCTGGATACGGTGGCCGGGCGGGAGTTGATGTCGCTCTTGCGTTCGCTCAACCAGAGCCAGGGCACCACCTTCCTGGTCGTCACTCACGACCATTCGGTGGCGCGTCAGACGAATCGCGTCGTCGTCATGTCGGACGGGAAGATCGTGCGCGAGGACGTCATTGGGTCTCCGCTCGAAGAGGATCTGAAGCTCTGGCGTCACTCGGGGCTGGGGCGGCGAATCGCCACGGGCGATGCCGAAGCATCGAAGACGCTCGGCTTGCGGGACGATCAAGTCCGCATGCTGCGCGAGGTGCTGCGGAGGGCGGACCAGTAGAAGTGGCCAGTGGCCAGTGGTCAGTTGCCAGTGGTCGGTGGTCAGTCGTCAGTGGCTAGTGGCCAGTGGTCAGTGGTCGGTGGTCAGAGAAGCACTGAAAACTGGGAACTGGAAACTGGGAACCGGGACTGGGGCTGCCCGCTGACCGTGATGTTGCCAATCAGGGAATGCTCGGAAACCGCGCCGGGATTTCGAAGATCGCCAGCGCCTCCGGGCGTCCAACGAGGGAGGACTCCGCCACCCAACCTTCTTCGCCGTCGTACAACACCTTCCACCAGAACATGCCGGTGGCGTAGATGCCCCGGACCAGAGGCGGCCCAGGCAGCAGATCGACCAGGGTGCCGGGCCGCAGGGAACCGCGGGCGGCATAGTTGGT